>CAYXBH010000007.1:0-21004 GCA_964463185.1 uncultured Azospirillum sp.
CCTGGTGTAATGATTGTTAAACAAAAATACTATGTTTTGTGGAACAGAGTGTTATTTTATTGACAAATCGGCAAAAAAATATATGATTTGACGAAAGAAAAATTATTAACATTTAACAATTATATTTTATGCAAAAAGAAAAGATTATAAAATCCGTCAGCGACGAGACTTTTTTTGATTCAAACGAAATCTATCTGGACAGGGAAAGCCTTGTTTTCAAAGAAAACGTGGAAAAAATCGCCCGTTTTATGTCTGCCAACATTCTCCTCAGCACGCCGGAATGCATTTACCTATATCGGCAATTCCCACCTACCACACCAACTACAAAAATCTTTTGGCGGAAGAATACGCCACAACATTTGCTGCTATTGGCAAGGAAACATTGGCATCGCCTTGCTGCTTGTTAAACAAGGAAACAGGCATTCAGACCCTGCGATTCAATATCCCGCCTGAAGATTTGCCATCCACGGTTTCCGCCCTGCAAAAAATCTTCCGTCACAATGTGGTTCTGACCGGAGACAAAAAAGGACAACATGCCTACATTGATTCCTGCCACCAGGCATACCGGCTAAAAAAGAAATACGGAACAGACAAACGCTCCGTCTACAAATATGCCAATTACTGGCTCTGGCTGAACGAAAACATTTCAATTGAAGAAAAAGAACTGATAGACTTTATCAATCCGGTCTGAACCAGATAAAAGTGTCTTTTTTAACGCTCCCGCCCGCAAAGCTGAAGCATTTTTTACAACCGCACGCCGGATTACGGCTACAAAAAAACTCCCTTACGGGAGTTTTTAATGGCGCGCCCGGCGGGATTCGAACTCACAACCTTCTGATCCGTAGTCAGATGCTCTATCCAATTGAGCTACGAGCGCATCTTTTTTACAAAGGACTTAATACAGCCTTTTGTTTTTTTTTGCAAGCAAAATTTAAATAAATTTAAATTTTTTCCGATCAATATTCCGATAGATAAAAGAATGTCTATTTATTTTTTGCAAATTTATCTTTACAACAAGCTCAAAAAGTATCAAAAAACATAGAGTTACAATTTATTTAAGGTATTTGGTCTGATGAAAAACTTTGCAACAAAGATATTGCTTGCATCGGCGTTGACGATTGTCTCCGCCTGCTCCGGCCCCGGTTTTCCTCCCCTGATCGGCAACGACTCGCAGGAAAACATCCTCAACAATGGCAATATTATTCCCGCAACAACATCTACGAACACCACAACCGGAACTTTTGCCGGACAAAAAATCAGATCTTTCCGCCAAGAATTGGAACAGCTCAAAACGTCTTTCCAAAGCAACCTGGACGAATACACCAGGATAAACCAAAGTCTTAAGGAAAATTTTACCAGCTATAACAGCGTAGCTAGCACAATCGAAAACACACTCCATGCCGGTACCACTCCCAGCACCCCGGAACTGTCAGCCCTGTTCGATCAGGCTCAAAACAACATTCAAAATATTTCGGCAGAAACCAAAGTTCTAAATGCTCTTGCCGTAAAAATCGACGATAACGCGTCAACTGCCACCCGGTTGCACAATTCTGTCGACTCAGCACTCGGTCTTTCCTGTGCAACCGAAGAAGACCGCTTACAAATGGAAAAACTGCTAAAAGAAAACAAAGACCTGCTTACAAAAATCAAAACCGCCGTCAGAAATGCTTCTTCTGATTCTATCCGCTGGCATCAGAACTTAAACACGGCCAAAAACAAAATCGGCAGTCTGGATTTAGGTATTCGTACCGGTAAACTCTCAAAAACGGCATCGGCAAAGAAACCAACGCTTTTCGGCACCATTCCCAACAGAAATGCTACATCCAGCAAAACTCCCCTGTTTATCGCCAAAATCAAAAACGATGACAACCATTATAAAGAAGGTCTGGGTACCACCATCAAAGCGGCAATCAACAGCAAAAACAACACCGCTTTTGATGTTATAGCCATTTCCGACAGTATTTCTTCCCCCAAAGCATGGTTGTATGCCAAAAAAATTTCTGAAGAAATCAAAGCCATGGGCATCAACCCCGACGACATAAACTTAAGCGAAGAAATCCGTCCTCAGATCGAAGGCGCAGAAGTCTGGATTTTTGCTCGCTGAAAATTCTGGAAAACAAACGGTTTATTCTTTGCCAAGATTGGTGTCTTTGTTGACATAAACTGCCATAATAATCCCGAAACTAACGCAGACCGACAAAATCACCGTTCCGCCGTAAGAAATCAAGGGCAACGGCACGCCGACCACCGGCAGCAACCCCAGCACCATAGCGATATTAATAAATACATAAAGAAAATAGTTGGTAGCCAACCCTATAATTAACAGTTTTCCAAAATAGCTGGTCGTCCTAACGGCAAAAGCATAGCTATATGCCAAAATAATCATGTTTATCAACACAATGACAACACCACCTATCAGACCAAATTCCTCCGACAACATGGTAAAAATAAAATCAGTATGCTTTTCTGGCAAAAAGTTAAGATGGCTTTGCGTACCTTTAAGAAACCCTTTGCCAAAAATGCCACCCGAACCAAGAGCGATTTTTGACTGCATGATATGATAGCCAGATCCCAGCGGATCCCGTTCGGGATCAAGAAAAGTAAGCACCCTGAGCTTTTGATAATCATGCAGAAAATGCCACCCAATTGGCATAAATACTGCTGCCAAAGCACCAAGCACGACAAATTTCCAGATTTGCACCCCGACCACAAACAACATGACGGCCGTTGTAAACAACAGCATCATCGCCGTTCCCAAATCCGGCTGCATCATAATCAGTGTAGCTGGCACTAAAGCCATCACCAGCGGCGGAATAATTCCCCTGATGGTTTTTATGGTTTGCAGAGGTGTGCCATGAAAATATTTGGCCAAAGCCATCACTAGAGCGATTTTCATCAACTCGGAGGGCTGCAATTTAACAAATTTCAGATCAATCCAACGGGTAGCGCCCATCCCTGTATAGCCGGCCACTTCCACGATAATCAAAAGTACCAAGGTAGCAAAATAAAAAGGATAAGCCATCCGCAAAAAAAGCTTAATGTCAATCATCGAGGCGGTAAACATCACCGTAAAACCCAAGGTAAAACGAACAGCATGATTCAGCGCCCAGACATCCCAGCGCCCGTTTGCTGCCGAATAAAGCATCATAACACCAATCACAGCCAACAGCGAAATCAGCAGAAAATACGGCACATTCAACAAATAAAGCTTTTCTCTGAAAGTCAGGTTAGGATTATGCAACCCCAATTTATAAGGTTTGTACATCATTTGCCGTCCTCTATATCAAATTTTAAGGCTTCCTGCAAAAGCTTTGACGCAATCGGCGCTGCCACCGACGAACCGCCGACGCCATGCTCCACCACTACCGCTACCGCATACCTGGGATTATCCTGCGGAGCATAACCGACAAACAGGGCATGATCCCGATAACGCCAAGGGATTTCATCTTGTTTCAAAATGCCGCTTTGGCGCTCCTGCAATGTAATCCTTCGCACCTGGGAAGTTCCCGTTTTGCCGCACATTTTCTGTCCGTTAATGTCAAAACGCACGCCATATGCCGTACCGTCAGTTTCATTGATAACTGCACACATCCCGTTTTTGACTATATCAAAATACCGTTTTGAAATATGAAGCACCGGCGTTTTTTCTTCTCTCCTTCCGTCTTTTTTTATAAAAGTAGGAGTAATCATCCGCCCACCGTTGGCAATCCGAGCCATCATTACGGCCAGTTGCAACGGGGTTGCCATTATATAGCTCTGCCCGATACCAGCAATCATGGTTTCACCCACCTGCCAGGGCTCACCGCGGGTTCGCAGTTTCCATTCCTTGTCCGGGATCAAACCACCTTTTTCACCCACCAATTCAATCCCCGTCAGCATTCCCAGCCCAAACCGTCGAGCCATAGCAGCAATTTTTTCAATCCCCAATTGTCTGGCCACCTCGTAAAAGAAAATATCACAGGAATGTTTCAAAGCCTCTTCCACTGTCAAAGCACCGTGTCCCTGCTTTTTCCAACAATGAAAAAAATGATTTCCAAACTGCAACTGGCCGGAGCAATACACTTTCGTATCCCGTGTAATAATGCCTTCTTCCAAAGCCGCCAATGTCACAATCATCTTAAAAGTCGAACCGGGGGCATACTGCCCAGCAATAGCTTTATTCAAAAGCGGACTCCGCTCATTGGACAGAAGCTCATCGTATATCTTGGAACTGACGCCGTTAACAAAATCGTTGGAATTATACGATGGTGTAGAGACAAAAGCTAAAATCTCGCCACTGTTAACATCAATCAACACCGCCGCTCCACTTTGTCCTTTTTCTTTATATAGGTTATAAGCTATTTCCTGCAACCGGACATCAACGGCCAACTGTAATTTTTCCCCCGGTTTACCATCCACCCTTTCAATTTCCCTCATCACCCGTCCGAGCGCATTCACTTCCAGTTTTAGATTACCGCCAATACCGCGCAGTCGTTTTTCAAACTGTCTCTCGATTCCGTCTTTCCCTACCTTAAAACCAGGCACCTCAAGCAGCGGATCATTATCCCTATGCAGGTCTTTTTCCGACACAGCAGCAACATACCCAAGCAAATGGGCTATCTTTTCCCCATAAGGATAATATCTAGTCAATCCATCATCAATCACAATCCCCGGAATATCAGATGAAGCTAGCAGCAGCCGACTAGTTTCCTCCCAACTCAACTCATCCTTAATTTTAATCGGCACAAAACGGCTGTATTTTTTTAAATTTTCTTTGATTCTTCTTTCTTCCCCCTCGTCCAACGACAATATTTTTTTGATCTTGCCCAAAGTTTCTTCAATACTGATCGTCTGTTCTGCCACCACCATTACTTGAAAGTTCTGCTTGTTACCGGCCAGTGTTTTTCCGTTGCGGTCAACAATCTCCCCTCGCGGCGGAATCAAAATCCGGGTTGAAATCCGGTTTTCATCCGCCATTGTGCTGAATTTATCGGCCTGATAAACCTGCAGATAATAAAGCCGGACAATAATCAAAAACAACATTACAAACTGAATACCGGTCCAGATAATCATCCGATTGATTAAGGTTTTCCCTTTGTCGTTATCGCGATTCATCTACCTGTCATCCTGCAAAAAAACCTTAAGAACCCAGGCATTCAGTCCATCCACAAACGGATAGCAGGCCAGACTGGTCAGATAAGAAAAAAACACAAGGGAAACCGGCATCATCTGTTCGTAATAAACGGAAACCAGCAGCCAACGCACCAAAAGACAAACAGGCAACAGTACAGCAACCCCTACCCACAAAACAATAAATATACGACCATTCAAATATTTGATCAGATTTGTAACCATCAGATACATAACCAGCATGGCAACCAAACAGGAACCGAACGGCGCCGAAGATGCCATATCGGCAATCATACCAAGAACAAAAACTACTCCCAGATTAAACAGATCTGGTCGATAAACCAGCCAAAAATAAACACACATCAGACCAATTTCCGGTCTTGCATTATCAGCAATGTCGGATTTAAGAGGCAGAAAAGAAAACAAAATCAGAGCCCCCGAAATCAAAAAAGGTAAAAAACGCAAAAATTGCCAGCCTGCCAACTCCTGCCAATCTTCTCTCATCAGCTATCGTCCTATTTCAAAAATTCGCTTGCCGGATCCGGCAGTTTATAGTCCACGATCTGTACGTATTCCAGTCGGCTCAGATGGTCATATGGACGTACCATAACCCCCGTTTTATCTTTGGAAACAATTTGCCCGATCGGCAGCCCTGCCGGAAAGACTCCGCCGATACCTGAAGTAACAATGCGATCACCGACTTCAATTTTTGCATCAAACGGAATAAATATCATCTTCGGCAACGGCGCATTTTCACCCGACAACACACCTTTAACCCGTTCCTTTTCAGTAATAACCGGAATTTTTGAGTTAATATCGTTGACAAGAAAAATTTTTGCATAGTCAGAACCGGTTTTTTCCACCCGCCCGATCACTCCCTTGTCACCGAGCACGACCTGCCCTTTGCGCACATTTTTGTTTCCGCCGATATAAACTGTCAGCGAATGAGTAAAAGCGCTCCCTTCTTCCGCCACTACTTTAGCGGTAATAAAAGACGCTTCCGGCGGCACCTGATAATTCAGCATCCGAGCCAAAATCCTGTTTTCGACTTCAAGCGCCTGTTTTCTTGCATTGATAATTATCAACCGCTGGTTTTCTTCACGCAACTGTTGGTTTTCCTGATCTATTTTCCGCAAACTACGCAGATATTCATACCCTTTGACCATTACCGACGCTGGCAACACCAACACGTTCACAGCGGAAGAAACAATTTCGTTGGCAACAGAAGAAGCCTGTTCAAACAAAACATTTTCGCTCTTGCTAAACAACATAAAAACAAACGCAGAGATAAAAGCCAAAACTACCACGAATTTCTTGATAACACCGCGAACCAGCCTGAAATGGAAGAATTTTTTCCGATCTCTCTTTACCAAAATTTTATCCCGAAAAAACTTAAAAAATTAAGTAATTAACTAGCACAGAAAAAAAATTATGGCAACATAAAACCATCAATTGACAGCATTTTACCAGCCACAAAACATCGCCACCGATTTTACTTCCGTTTTCTTTTTACCTGTTTTCCGGATAACGGACAAAAAAAAGAGCCTGCATTTAGCAGAACCCTTCTTTTTTGTACCCCGGTCTTATTTACCGAGGTTAATGAACAGGATAAGTTCTCCCAGCATATTACTAGGGAAGCTTACCGTCCCATTTTTGTACGGCCTCATACTCGACCAGGCTCTTGTTTTTTGCAAAGCCTGAGCCTTAATTTCCATGGCCTTCGCTTCGGCTTTAGCAGTAATCACCTTTTGCTCAGCCTCTTCGGTAATTCTCTTTGTATTGTTGATTGCTTCCGGAGCTTTCTGCTCGGCAATCACCTTATCCTCAATCACTCCTTCAAACTTGTCGGAATATCAATGTTGATAAACTGAAAAGTAATGTTCTGGAAAAACCTGTTATCCAGTTTTCTGCAAACCGGCTCACGACAACGCGCGCCTTATCACGGTTAGACACCAACTCCTGCGCCTGCCACTTTCCGATAACATCTTTTAAAACGTCATTTAAAACCGGGATTATCTTTTTACCTTCATAATCCCCACCAACGGTTTCATACAGCACATAGACATTGTCCGGCATAGATCATAGGTAAAAACATATTCTACTTCGGCCCTCTGTACGTCAGACGTGTAAGTCGACGTTTTCTGTGACATCTTCTGTATTCTGACATCCATTTTATACATCATTGACACAAAAGGCACTTTAAAACCGATTCCATTCACATACAAATGCTGATCAACCTTTCCTAAGGTGACCAACACGCCACGGTACCTCGAAGAAATGTAGTACATTGCGCTGAAATAAAATCAGAACAAATACACTACCGCCACCCCATTTAACCCAACGGCCGATTTTCTAAGTAGTTTCTTTCCTGTTGTCTTTTTTTCGTAGTCATACATATTGTGCATAATCGTAAAATTTATATGGCAGTAAAACCTCTCTTTTGAAAAGTACGCGCATTTTTACAAATTTTATTTAGATTTTATATTTTATATATTGATCTCTGAAAGCACATAGCTCAAACTGCAAAAGCAGCGGGCGGTCATTGCGACTGACTCTTTTATCCAAACATCTTAAGTGGAAAATTTCCCATAAAAACTTTTCCTGCGTATCCTTTTTCAAAAAATACCGATTTTACCAGATTAATAAAATACTAATAATTTTTTATCTTTGATCAGAAGACATCTTTTTTAAACAAAAATCAACCCCAAAAAACAGAACAAACATCCTCTGCTCTTTTTCCGGATCAAATTAAAAGCTTTTTAAGATATAATCACTGATCTTGGTCGCATAAAAAGACGGATCAGAAATAGGCTCACCCTCGGCGATTTTGGCCTGATCTAGCAACAAACGGGACACCTCCTCAACTTTCGGACGCAATACTGCATCCTCCATCGCTCCACTCAGTTTGATAATCAGCGGATGATAGGGATTGACTTCCAAAATCCGGGTCGAGGCAAAAGCCGTTTGCTGCTGGTGATTACGCATCAAGCGCTCTAGGTGAATACTCATCTGCCCGTTTTCTACCGTCAGGCTGACCGGACTGTTGGTCAGTTTTTCGGTAACTTCCACTTTGCCCACTTCATCTTTAAACATTTCCGTCATCATTTTGGTCAGTTTTTCCAGACTGCCAGCATCAGCGCGCATCTCTTTGCGCTCAAACGACAAATCAGCATCGACCTGCGAAACATGTTTGATTGCCTTCCCCTTATAACTGGGCAGTACCTGCGTCCAAAACTCATCAATCGGATCAATCAGCAGCAAAACTTCTATTCCCTTTTGCTTAAAAGCTTCCAGTTGTGGGTTATTGGCCAGCACTTTAACATCGTCGCCGGTGATATAATAAATTGATTTCTGATCTTCCTTCAAACGGGAAACATACTGGTCAAGTGTAGTCAATTTTTCCTCATCCGCAGTAGAATAAAACAGCGAAAGTGCAGCCACTTCTTCACGGTTGGAAAAATCTTCGTAAATGCCTTCTTTAAAAGCAGTGCCAAAATTCTGCCAGAATTTCAGATAATCATCATAATTTTCGCTTCTTTTCTTCAACTCTTTCAGCAATCGGCCGACGGTTCCCTGGCGGATTTTTGCCACCAGTACATTTTGCTGTAACATCTCGCGCGAGATGTTAAGAGGCAAGTCGGAAGAATCAATAACTCCTTTGACAAAACGCAGATAATTGGGCATCAGTTCTTCCACCTTGTCAGAAATAAACACACGATTAACATAAAGTTTCAGTCCCTGCTTGCGGTCGGGCTGGAACAGGTCGTACGGCTGGGTAGAAGGAACATACAAAAGCCCCGTATATTCAATACTGCCCTCGGCCTTAAAATGCAACATCAGCCATGGATCGTCGAAATTGTGAGAAATATGCTGATAAAAATCTTTGTACTGCTCCTCGGTAATTTCCGCCTTATTGCGGGTCCACAACGCCGACGCCGAATTGACAGTTTCCTCGCCAGCCTCGCCAAGATTAAGCACTATCGGATAATTGATATGGTCAGAATAAGTACGGATCAGATGGCGCAGATAAATGGTATCAGTAAAATTCTTGTCATCATCTTTCAAAAACAGCTTAATTTCCGTACCGATGCCAACTTTTTCGGCCTCGCTTATCTCAAAGCCATCCACACCGTCAGAAACCCAACGCCAGGCCTGTTTCTCACCGGCTTTTTTTGTCATTATCTCCACCTTTTTTGCCACCATAAAGGCAGAATAAAAACCGACCCCGAACTGTCCTATCATATCAGCCGGCGAGCCGTTTTCCTTCATATTAGCGACAAAATCGGCGGTACCAGACTTGGCAATCGTTCCCAGATGATTTATCAAATCTTTTTTGTTCATACCGATACCGTTGTCAGCAATGATCAGAGTGCTCTCTTTTTCATCAGGGGTAATCGTTATTTTCAACTCACCGTTACCCTTGGCTATATCAGGCGTAGTCAGTTGGATATATTTCAGCTTGTCGCATGCATCGCTTGCATTTGAAATCAGTTCTCTTAAGAAAATATATTTTTCCGAGTACAGGGAATTAATGACAATCCCTAGCATTTTGTTAACTTCAGCCTGAAAATTAATCTTTTCGCTCATCATAAAAAATCTCCGTTATTTTTTAAAATCCCATATTTCCCCATACCTTATATATGGGGTAATATTGCTTATTTCGCAAGCCTTGTCCGCCGATTTTTATTTTTTACTTGATTTTCTCACAAATATGGCTAGATTGAGGGCTGAAATATTTTGAACAACTCTTTTCAAGGAGACAAACTATGGTTTCTGTCGTTAATGACAATTGTATCAAATGCAAATCCTGCGCCGACATCTGCCCGGTAGATGCTTTCCGCGAAGGCGACAGCCAGCTGGTTGTTGATCCGAATACCTGCATCAGCTGCGGCGTCTGCATTTCCGAATGCCCGCAAGAAGCAATCCAAACTGAAGAAGAGGCTGATCCGCACTGGATTGAGTTCAATGCCGAAAAAGCCAAAGACTGGCCAACCGCCAACGAATAATTTTCTTAAAGTTTTAAACCTCCGCTGGCATGTGGAGGTTTTTTTTGAACCTGCTTATCTCCCTCTGCCGGAACAATTTTTCCCTTGAAATCAATTAAAGTTGTGCTATTGTGCGCACAATCTTTTTAGAAACTTTATAAAGGACAAAACAATGGAGTTGAGAAACATCGCCATTATTGCTCACGTTGACCATGGCAAAACCACACTGGTCGACGCCCTGCTGAAACAAAGCGGCACATTCCGCAACAATCAAAAAGTCCAGGAATGTGCCATGGACTCCAACGAGCTGGAAAGGGAACGCGGCATCACCATCTTGTCCAAATGCACTTCTGTTGACTGGAACGGCACCCGCATTAATATTGTCGACACTCCTGGTCACGCCGATTTTGGCGGCGAAGTCGAACGCATTTTATCGATGGTAGACGGCGTTATTCTTCTGGTCGACAGTTCAGAAGGACCGATGCCGCAAACCAAATTTGTGCTGGGCAAAGCCTTAAAAGTCGGTTTAAAACCGATTGTCGTCATCAACAAGACCGACAAACCAGACGCCCGCGTCGACGAAGTCCTAAACGAGATTTTTGACCTTTTTGTCAGCCTAGATGCCACCGACGAACAACTGGATTTTCCAGTTCTTTACGCCTCCGGCCGCAACGGCTGGGCGGTTAAAGACCTCGAGCATGACGAAAAGAAAGATCTAAAAGTCCTCTTTGAGCTGATTTTATCGCATGTCCCAGCTCCGGTCTGCTATCCGGACAAACCATTCTCCATGCTAGCCACCACTCTGGAAGCAGACAAATTTATCGGCCGTCTTCTGACTGGCAAAATCCTCTACGGCAAAGTCAAACCCGGCGATACCGTCAAGGCACTCGATAGCAAAAACAACGAAATCGAACGTTTCCGCATCACCAAGATTTTAGCCTACCGCGGACTCACCCGCCAAAGTTTGGAAGAGGCGCAGGCCGGCGACATCATTGCCATTGCCGGAACGGTAAAAACCACTGTTGCCGATACCATCTGCGATTTTTCCGTAAACGAGGCACTCGAGGCTCAGCCGATTGACCCACCGACGCTGGTTATGAACTTCTCAGTCAACGATTCCCCTCTAGCCGGCCGTGAGGGTGACAAAGTAACCTCCCGTATGATTGCCGAACGCTTGAAAAAAGAAGCCGAAGGCAACATTGCTTTAAAGATAACCACTTCCGCCAATAACGATTCTTTTGAAGTTGCTGGCCGCGGCGAACTGCAACTCGGCGTTTTGATCGAAACCATGCGCCGCGAAGGGTTTGAACTCTCCATCTCCCGCCCACGAGTGGTTTTCCATAAAGGCGAGAACGGCGAAACCTTGGAACCAGTAGATGAAGTCGTGGTTGACGTGGATGAAGAATTCTCCGGTACTGTAGTTGAAAAACTCGGCTCCCGCCGTGCCGAATTGATTGAGATGATTCCCTCTCAGACCGGCGGCAAAGTCCGTCTGATTTTCCATGCACCCACCCGTGGACTGATCGGCTACCACTCCGAATTCTTAACCGACACCCACGGCACCGGCGTCATGAACCGCAGTTTTTACAATTACGAACCCTATAAAGGCGAAATCGAAGGACGACGCAATGGTGTGCTGATATCAAGCGAAAACGGCACTGCCGTTGCCTATTCGCTGTGGAAACTAGAAGACCGTGGCCCCATATTCATCGATCCCAATGTCCCCGTTTACATCGGCATGATTATCGGCGAACACACCAAACCGAACGATCTGGAAGTCAATCCCTGCCGCGCCAAGCAATTGACCAACATCCGTGCTGCAGGCAAAGACGAAGCTATTTGCCTCACCCCGCCACGCCGAATTACGCTGGAAGAAGGACTTTCTTACATTCAGGAAGATGAGCTTTTAGAAGTAACGCCGAAAACCATCCGTCTGCGAAAACGGATTTTGGATCCAATACTGCGCAAACGTTCGACCGGCAAAATAGCTTAAAACATATAGGCAGCTAAACGAGCTGCTTATATTTTGCAAAAATTCTTGCACCAGATTTTAAATTAGCGTATGAAGATATATATGAAACAAAACAGGAACAATAATGCGTAACACCAACAGAAAAAATAATCAGCTGCGCAACATCGAGCTGATTCCCGACTATAACCCTTATGCTGAAGGCTCCTGCCTGACCAAATTTGGCAACACCCATGTTATCTGCACCGCCAGCGTCGAGGAAAAGGTTCCCACCTGGCTCAAAGGCCAGAACAAGGGCTGGATTACTGCCGAATACGGTATGTTGCCGCGTGCCAACCGAGTGCGGGTACCGCGAGAAAGCAAAAATCCCTCCGGCCGCACACAGGAAATCCAGCGTCTGATTGGCCGTTCGCTCAGAGCTGTCGTGGATTTAAGCAAAATGAAAGACATTTCCATCTGCATTGACTGTGATGTCATCCAGGCTGACGGGGGTACCCGCACCGCCTCAATCACCGGAGGATTTGTCGCCCTCTATCTGGCAATCGAAAAGCTGATTGTCCGTAAAAAATTGGAAACAAATCCGATTCGCGAGTTTGTAGCCGCCGTTTCCTGCGATATCTTCGAAGGCGAAAAAATTATTGACGTTGACTATGAAGAAGATTCCCATGCCCAAGTAGACATGAACTTTGTTCTGACCGAGAGCGGAAAGATTGTTGAAATACAGGGAACTGCCGAAGATGCTCCTTTTGAGGAACAAGACTTCGGAGAACTGATGGCGCTTGCCAAGGAAGGTATCAGACAACTGATTGCCGAACAGAAAAAAGTTTTAGGAGTAAAGTAGATGAAGTTAACCAAGTTAATTGTGGCCAGTCATAATGATGACAAAGTTGCGGAAATAAAGTCCCTGCTTGCTCCTTTGCATATCGAAGTACAGTCAGCAAAGGAACTACGGCTGGGCGAAGTTGAAGAAACCGGAAGAACTTTTGAAGAAAATGCCAAAATAAAAGCCAATACTCTGAGTCTGATGTGCGGCCTGCCCTGCCTGGCAGACGATTCTGGTCTATGCATTGATGCTTTGGACAGCCGTCCGGGCGTTTACTCCGCCCGCTACGCCCCCAACCGCAATTTTAAAGAAGGAGCAGAAATGCTTTTAAAAGAAATGAAAGAAACCGGCAAAGAAAACCGCAAAGCTCATTTTTCCTGCTGCATGGCACTGGCCTGTCCAAATAAAAAAGTCAAAGTTTTCAAAGGACGGGTCGATGGTAAAATTGCCGACAAACCACGTGGCAGCAAAGGCTTCGGCTATGATCCGATCTTTATCCCCGAAGGATACGAACAAACTTTTGCCGAGCTCGGCGATGAGGTTAAAAATCAGATTTCCCATCGACGTCGTGCTTTGGAAAAATTCATCAAGGAAATCAAATAAAAAGATATAAGATATTGTCACTGCATATTTTTAACATCCCGGCCGGCTGCAGCCCAGTTGATGTTTTGGCTACCAGACTGTCCGCAGAAAGCAACGGTTTTGATTTAGCCGGTACGTTGGTATTGCTGCCGAACCGGCGTGCCTGCCGGGAACTGCGCGATGCTTTTGTCCGTCTAAATGGTATGCAACCGACAATTTTGCCACGTATTCTGCCAATCGGAGATCCCGACGAAGATGAATTGTTTTTTGCCGAAAACAACCCGCAGGCGGCAGATATTGCTCCTGCCGTTTCCCCAGTTGAAAGAACGCTGTTGTTTATCCGTTTGATTACCGCCCGGCAGGAAGATCTGACCGGCGGCAAATGCTCTTTTGCACAGGCCGTTTCCTTGGCCGGAGAACTCGGACGACTGCTTGATACGGCAGAAAACGAAGAACTTGACTTTGCCGTCTTAAAAAATCTCGTTCCCGAAGAATACGCCGTTCATTGGCAGAAAACGCTCGATTTTTTAAAAATCATCACTGAATATTTTCCCCGCATATTGGTCGAAAGGGGCGTTTCCAATCCCGCGGCCAGAAGAACGACGTTGCTAAAAATGCAGTCCGCTTTGTGGCAACAGACCCCACCGCCGGAAAAAATAGTTGTTGCCGGCACACCTGGCGCCTTTCCCTCCGTTCGCGAACTGATAAAAACGGTGTCTTCCCTGCCTTTCGGAACGGTGTATTTAAACGACCTTGACCGCCACCTGGACGAAGTCTCCTGGCAACAGATAGACGAAACACACCCTCAGTACGAAATCAAACAACTGCTTGATTATCTTGGCATATCAAGAGAAGAGATTGCTGATGTCGTCCCTTCTCCCAACCCCGGACGGAAAAAACTTATCAGCGAAATCATGCGACCGGCGGCAGCCACCGATTTATGGCGCAACATCACCCTCGAAAGCTTCGAACAAAACATAATGAACGGTGTTCATCTGATAAACTGCCGGGAACTGCGCGAAGAAGCCCTGTCGGTTGCCGCCATTATGCGTCATACTTTGGAAACTCCCGAAAAAACGGCGGCTCTGGTAACTTCGGACAGAAACCTGGCGCGGCGCGTATCGGCCGAACTGAAACGCTGGGACATCAACGTTGACGATTCTGCCGGACTCCCTCTTTCGGAAACGCCGGTAGGTCTTTTTCTGCGACTGATTGCCGAATATTGCGAAAACCCGGATGATGAGGTTGCTCTGCTTGCTTTGATGAAACACCCGCTCACCGCCGATGGTGAAAATAAAGCCGTTTTCCGGGCAATAATACGCGAATTTGAAATAAAAATACTCCGTAACGGCAAAAAAAATGACGAAAACACTTCAGCAACGGAAAATTTCATCAACCTGCGAAAAGAAACCCTGCAGCCTCTGTGCGAACTCTGCCGGCAGCCGGAGACCTCTCTTCGAGAATTGCTGACACGCCATCTGCAGACAGCGGAAAAACTGGCTACCGACAATCAAAAAAGCGGCTGGGAAAATCTCTGGCGCAATGATAACGGCGAAGCAGCCGCAGCCTTTTTTGCCTCTCTGCTCGAATATGCGGAAACCATCCCCGCCATACCGCAAAATCAATACGGCGGTTTTCTTTCCGCACTCATGTCCGCGGTTACCGTCCGTCCCAAATACGGCACTCATCCGCGCTTAAAAATTCTGGGACCGATCGAAGCCCGTCTCAACGGTTTTGACACCGTTATCATCGGCGAAGTCAATGAGGGAACCTGGCCGGCCGCTGCCGCAGCCGATGCCTGGATGTCGCGGCCGATGAAAAAAGATTTCGGCTACCCGCTACCGGAAAAAAACATCGGCATCTCCGCCCGTGATTTTTCTCACCTGCTGGCGCAAAAAGAAGTCTATCTCACCCGCGCCGACCGGGTCGGTGGCACACCGATGAACAAATCACGCTGGTGGCTCAGACTGGAAACGGTCTTAACCGCTGCCGGCATCAAACCGGACAACCTCATCAACACCTTTTACCCGGAAACGGCAATCTACCTTGACAAACCGCAAAAATCCAATCCCATATCCGCTCCCGCGCCGAAACCGCCGCTTAAGGCTCGTCCGCGCGAGCTATGGGCCGGTGCAATCGAAAATTTAATGCGCGACCCTTATATCATTTTTGCCCGCTACATACTGAAATTAAAGCCTCTGGACGACCTCAACCGCAAACCGGGCTTTTTTGACCTTGGTATTATTACCCACGCCGTTTTGGAAAAATTTAACAAGCAATATCCCGGACAAATGCCGAAAAACTCCCGTGAAATCTTAACCGAACTCGGCCGCCGGGAGCTAGCCGCCGCCGGCATCGGCCGGGAAACCCTTGCTTTTTGGCAGCCGGCATTGGAAAAAATGACAGCCTGGTACACGGAATGCGAACGGCAATACCGCCCAGACATCAGTAAAATCCATTGCGAAAAAGAAGGTCATTACAGTTTTCCCGCACCGGGCGGCACATTCACGCTGAGCGCTCGTACCGACCGTATCGACTTAACCCGGGAAGGCACTCTCAACATCATTGATTACAAAACCGGCAGCACCCGTACGACCAAAGAAGTCGCCGGCGGTTACGCCCCTCAGCTGCCGATTGAGGGAATCATCGCCCAAAACAGCGGTTTTGAAGGCATTGCCGGGACAGAAGTCAAATCTCTGCGCTACTGGCAGCTTGGTAAAAAAGAAACCGTTATTGATAAAAACGTCAAAGAAATTCTGGATCGCAATCTCGAAAACATCAAACGACTGATTTCCGTTTTTGACAACCCCGACAAACCTTACCTGACACAGCCGAACCCGAAACTTGCACCGGCTTATTCCGACTATGAACATCTTTCGCGCATTAAAGAATGGGGGATCGTTGATGGCAATGACGAATGAAGAAGAAATCCGCCGCCTGCGGTCAAAACTAGCGGAAGACGCCACTTTTCGCCAACGACAGGCTGCCGCTCCGGAACTCTCAATCTGGGTCAACGCCTCCGCCGGCACCGGCAAAACAAAAGTGCTGACCGACCGGGTATTGCAGCTTCTTTTAGCCGGTATCAGCGCCGGCAAGCTTTTGTGTCTGACATACACCAAAGCCGCCGCGGTCGAAATGAGTTCCAGGGTTTCCAAAGAACTGAGCACTTGGGCAGTTGCCGACGATCAAACCCTGGAAAAAGAACTGATCAAATTATTTGGCCGCCTGCCGGAAAACGAACGTCCGAAAGAAGAACTGAAAACCCGCGCCCGCAAATTGTTCGCCGTTATGCTCGACACCCCCGGCGGCATCAAAATTCAAACGATTCACAGTTTCTGTCAGGAAATTCTGAAACGTTTTCCGCTTGAGGCAGGCATTTCTCCCCATTTTGAAGTAATGGACGACCGCACCGGCAGAGAAGCCTTTGAGGAAATAAAAAATCTCCTGATCGACGAAATCCACAACCACCCGGACAGCGAAACAGCCAAAGCAATGGCTTTTCTGACCGCCAACACCAGCGAAAAGAATTTCCCCAAAATCATCAACAATATTATCTCTGCCCGCAGCAAAATCAGCCGTCTTTCCGGCAACGGCAAAAATATTGACGGCCTGATCGTCCAGCAGGCGGAAAAACTGGGAATAAACCCCGAAAAAAGCGAACGAGAAATTATCAACGCCTTTTTTGAAAAACTGCCGCAGGAAGACTTGCGACTTTTACTCGAAACCTGGCTTGCCGGCAGTTCAAGTTTTGCCTCAAGAGCCGAAAAGCTGGCTACCGTCCTGCAAAATCCGGAAAACAGAGATTTTGACACCTACTGCGGCGCTTTTATCGGCTCCGACGGAGAAAAATACAAAAAAGCGGCTCCCAAAGCGGCCATTACCACCAACCCCCGCCTGCAGCAGATTTTTTCCGACGAACTCTCCCGGATACTTGAGTTGAAAGAAACCCTGAAAGCATGGCACGTCTTTTCTTTCACCAAAGCCGTTGACATACTAGCCGGAGAACTGATTAAGGGATATGAGCGCTACAAACAAAACCGCGCACTGATGGACTATAACGATATGATTCTCCTCACCCGCCGTCTGCTTGATAACCACGACGCCGCCCGCTGGGTTCTCTATAAGCTTGACGGCGGCATTGACAGCATTTTGATTGACGAGGCACAGGACACCTCACCTGACCAATGGGAAATCATCCGCGCGGTCAGTGACGAATTTTTTACCGACAGCAACAGCCGGCGAACGATTTTTGCCGTCGGCGACCGCAAGCAGTCAATATACAGTTTTCAGGGGGCAGATCCTGACAAATTTGATGAAATGAGCCGTCATTTTCACGATAAAACATCAAAATTCAAACAGATAGATCTACAAGTTTCTTTCCGCTCGGCACCGGCCGTTTTAGAGGCCGTCAACACGCTTTTTGAAATTCCGGAAGTCAGCGCCGGGGTTATTTCACCCGGTGAAAAAATACATCATATTCCCTCCCGTCAGGGAGAATGCGGCGTTGTCGAGCTATGGCCGCTGCTTGAACCGGAAGAGGAAGAAAACAATAACGAATGGCTGCCACCGGTCGAACATAAAACGGCTCCCACCACCAGCCTGCGGATGGCCCGTGAAATTGCGCAGAGAATCCGAAAACTAGTTGCCGGCAGAGAAATGTTGGTTTCCCAAAACAGACCGCTGCGTTACAGCGATTTTCTGATTTTGGTGCGCAGCCGCGATACTTTCTGCGAAGAACTGATCCGCGAATGCAAAAAAGCCGGTGTCAAAATAGCCGGCATTGACCGTATCCGCCTGCTTGAGCAGATTGCGGTGCAGGATCTAATCAGTCTCGGCAAGTTTCTGCTGCTGCCGGAAGACGATCTCTGTCTGGCGGAAGTTTTGAAATCACCGCTGTTTGGTCTTAACGATGATGACCTGTTTACGCTGTGTTATGAGCGCCGTTGCAGCTTATGGAAAAGGCTTGAACGGTGTTCAGAATATGCCGAGACCGCAAAAATACTAAAGCATTTGCTCAATACAGCCGATTATATCCGTCCCTTTGAATTATATTCGGAAGTTCTTAATGTTTTTAACGGGCGCCGTCTTTATGCCGAAAGGATGGGCAGCGAAGCCGAAGACGGACTTGACGAGTTTTTAAACCTAGCGCTTGTTTTTGAACAAAACCACACCGCCTCCCTGCAAAAATTCATCGAATGGTTCGAAAACGACGACGTGGAAATCAAACGCGAGGCGGAATCCGGAAAATCGGACATGGTCCGCCTGATGACGGTTCACGGCTCCAAAGGCCTTCAAGCGCCGATTGTAATTCTTCCCGACACGACGCGGATCCCCCAATGCAAAAGAGAGGCCGGCCTACTCTGGGAAGACGACGAGATATTCCTTTATCCTTCTTGCGCTGCCGATTACGAAAAAATATGCAACCGACTGAAAGAAAACCAGAAACAAAAAATGCTGGAGGAATACCGCCGCCTGCTCTATGTTGCCCTCACCCGCGCGGAAGACCGGCTGATTGTCTGCGGATACAGAAAATCGCATAAACCGGCGGAAAACTGCTGGTACAATCTGTTTACAAAAAGCTTTGAACAAATCTCTGAAGAAAGCCCAGAAAAAGATTTTCGTCTGCTTGTTTCCCCACAGCTCCTTCCCTTTGACGAAAATGAAAAAACAAAAGAAGAAAAAACAGTGTTCACGCCGGCCGTCTGGATGACAAGCACCCCACCGGAAGAAACACTCTTTTCACGTCCCTATACTCCTTCCCGGCCGGAAGAGGAAGAACCGGCTGTTATCTCTCCCTTATCTGCCGCCAGCAGCTCACACCTGTTTAAGCGCGGCGCTCTGATCCACCGATTGCTGCAGTTTTTACCAACCGTGGCAGATGATAAACGAAAAATATTGGCACAAAATTTTATCGCCCGCAACAATCCGGAACTACCCAAAGAAGAAAGGGAAAAAATAACTGGCGAAGTCATTTCGTTGTTAAACAATCCGCAATTCGGCAGTGTTTTTGGCCCCGGATCAAAGGCAGAAGTTCCGGTTATGGGGTTAGCCAGCGGTAAAATAATTTCCGGCCAAATCGACCGCCTGATCATTGAACCAAAACGGGTTGTTATCGTAGATTTCAAAACCAACCGTCCGGCAGCAAAAACACCTTCCCAGGTACCTGAAATTTATCGCCGTCAGTTGGCAGCCTACCGCTCTCTACTGGCCGAAATTTATCCCGACAAAGAAATTATCTCTTTGATTTTGTGGACAAATACTGCAAAACTGATGCTCATTGAATAAACACCGAAAAATTAAGGGTTGTTTTTACATTATAAACCTTTAATATAAAACTTATCATACCAATATAAAAAAGATGACAGTATCAGAGAAAGGAAAAGATATGCAATCAATTAACGATTCCCAGTTTGAAAACGAAGTATTAAACAGCAAAGGCCTGGTTCTAGTTGATTTTTGGGCGGAATGGTGCGGTCCCTGCCGCCAGCTCAGCCCGATTCTGGAAGAAGTCGGCAAAGCTATGGGAAATAAGATCAAAATCATCAAAATGAATGTTGACGAAGCTCCCGATACTGCAGCCAGGTACGGCATCCGTAGCATCCCGACTATGTTCTTGTTTAAAAACGGCAGGCAAATTGACACAAAAATAGGCCTTAACTCGCAATCAGCAATTGTTTCTTGGATTGAGACAAACCAATAGCGTTATATATATCCCCCATTAAACTAGGGGAGCTATAAGAAAAGGCACCCAAAGGTGCCTTTTCTTATAGCTCCAAACGGAGCTGACCTAAATCCCGGCGTCCTTGAATTTCTACATAATGTTTATTTTTATATTCTTCTAAGCTAACACTTTGACGAAGTATACCCGTGACAAAAATATACCTTACTGAACCAAGCTGAACAAAGTAAACTTAGCTCTTATTTACAAGGAAAATTGGCTTTTCTTTTTTGCCATTACATTTGCTATTACTTATCTTGAAGAAATTGTCATTACAAAATGAACATGGGCTTTATCAAAGCTAATCTTCTCTATCTCTATCCGAGGATCCCTCTCTGTTGCCTGGGTAATTATTTCTTTATATAATCTACGACAACAGGCTTTAGGACACAACGACGATACTTACACACAAAGACTACATGGTAACTTAAACGATAAACATTGTACGACTTCCTTTTTTTCTTACACTCTGTTCTATAAAACATAGTATTTTTTGTTTGACAATCATTACACCAGGTCAATAAAACAAAAACTATTTGATTGTTCCTTTTCATAAACCTCACTAATTATACTCTTCTTTTTGGCAACAGCAACTAAAACACCTTTTTATCGCCATAAAATTCCCTTTAAAAATAATTTAACACTTTGAACATACTATATTTATGAATTTATGATTGGTTAATATGATTTAAGGGTAAAATATTTTTATAGTCTAAAAATACTATGTCTTATGGAACAGAGTGTTTTCTTACAGCATCGTCGTCGCGTACATTCAAACCACATTAAAATGAGGATAGTACGTAAGGTATTAATAAAAA
>CAYXBH010000008.1:0-20367 GCA_964463185.1 uncultured Azospirillum sp.
CCTTTTTTTGCTACAGAAATTTATATAATTTTTTTACCTTAAAAGCAACTCAAAAATTTATAAAACACAAGAAGTTACCCAATCAAGGCAAATTTCCATAAATTGCAGCAAAAAAACGATCCTTTTTTCGCGGCAATTATAAAAAAAACGGAGATTGTAATCTCCGTTTTTTTGTTGCTGTATTTAAGCGTTAAAAAAGGCCCTTCCAACAGGAAAGGCCTTTCTACTGGGAAAGCACCCGAAATTATTTCTCTTCAACTGAAGCATCTTTGGCTTTCTGGGCAGCACGCAGGTCATCGGCAATACGAGCAGAACGACCGCGCAGAGCACGCAGGAAGTACAGTTTGGCACGACGGACACGACCAATACGCGAAACTTCGATTTTGGCAATATTCGGAGAATACAGCGGGAACACACGTTCGACACCTTCACCGAAAGAAATTTTTCTGACGGTAAAAGAAGAATTCAGTCCGTCGTTTTTACGGGCAATGCAGACGCCTTCGTAAACCTGAATACGTTCACGGTCGCCTTCTTTAACTTTGGTGTGAACTTTCAAAGTATCGCCCGGCTTAAATGTCGGAAGGCTTTTGCCTTCGCTGAGCTTTGCAATCTGCTCTTTTTCTACTTCTTTTAAAATGTTCATTAGAATTACCTTTACTTAAAATACTTTGTTACTTTCTATGCCTAAACCCTTTTTGAGTCAAGATATTTTTTTAACAGATCCGGACGCCGCTCGCCGGTTATTCTGATTGCCTGCTCTCTGCGCCAGTCTTCAATTTTTTTGTGATGACCACTCAAAAGCACTTCCGGCACATTTCTTCCCGCCCATTCCACCGGCCGGGTATATTGCGGATATTCAAGCAAATTGTCTTCAAAGCTTTCGCTTTCCGTAGACTGCTCATTACCAAGCACCCCCGGCAAAAGCCTGATTACCGCATCAAACATGATCTGCGCCGCCTGCTCACCGCCGGTCAGGATATAGTCGCCGATGCTCACTTCCTCAATGCCGTAGGCCTCAAGCACCCGCTCGTCAATTCCCTCAAACCGGCCACAGACAACACTGATTTCACTTTCCCGGCTCAGTTCATGCACCTTTTCCTGCGTCAGCCGCACTCCCCGCGGGCTCATTGCCAAAATCCGACCACCCGTATGGTTGGCCTCAATCGCCCGACCGAGAACATCCGCCCGCATCACCATTCCTGCACCACCCCCGCACGGGGTATCATCAACCGAAGCATGTTTGTCGAGCGCATAATCCCTGATATTAACGGTTTCAAGCGACCAAATGCCTTCTTCCAAAGCTTTCCCGGTCAGAGAAAATCCGAGAAAACCGGGGAATATTTCGGGAAAAATGGTATAAACCTTAAGCTTCAGCGCCATCGTCCCCGTCATCCTCGTCAAACCGCATCGACACCGAACTGACAATAATATAACCATCTTTGATATCAACTGCCGGAACATACGCACAGGTAAATGGAATCATTTCCTGTCGACCGGTTGCCAAAACTTTGATTTCCAAAATTTCCCCGGCACCAAAATTATAAATTCCGGATACCCGACCCACCACCGTCCCATCTTCCAGACGAACCTCAAGCCCGATCAAATCGGCCTGATAAAATTCGTCTTCCGATTTCAGTTCCGGCAGCGCGGAGCGATCAGCATACAAGCGACAGCCGATCAGCTCTTTGGCTGCATTGCGGTCGTCAATTCCTTTGATTTTTACCCGGAGCAGTTCTTTGGATTGTCCGGCGATTTTTACTTCCAGTGGACGACCGTTCTGATCTTCAAGCACGCCGTAGTGTTCCAGGTTGCGCCAGGATTCGGTAAAGCTTTTAACCTTCACCTCTCCTTTTATCCCGTGAACCCCGACGATTGCTCCCAGACAAATTTTGCGTCCACTGTCCATAAAAGACATTCCTTAAAAATCGTTGAAAAAATTATTCGGCAGAAGAAGAAGCCTCTGCAGCAGCCTGAGCGGCAGCTTCTTTTTCCTTCATTCTTTCCTGAGCTTTGGCTTTTGGAGCAGATTTTTTCGGTTGTTCGCGTTTAACCGGAGCTTTTACCAAACCGAGGTTGGAAAGCATCTTATGCAAACGTTCGGTCGGCTGTGCACCAACACCGAGCCAGTATTTAACTCTTTCTTCATTGATAACCAGTCTTTGTTCATGATCCTGAGGCAAAAGCGGGTTGTAAGTACCCAGCTTTTCGATAAATCTACCATCACGGGGAGCTCTCTGGTCGGCCGCTACAATACGGTAGAACGGACGTTTTTTGGAACCCCCGCGGGATAATCTGATACGAACTGCCATTTTTATTTTCCTTTCTAAAAAGTTTTTTTAATTAAACAATTTCCGCCTTATGGCCTAAAACGGAAATCTGTTACCCATTCCTCCCGGAAATTTTCCGAAAGGAGCATTTTTCATCATTTTGGCAAGGCTGCCGATACCGCCGCCCCTACCCATTTTTTTCATCATGGATGCCATCTGCTCATATTGTTTTAAGAGCTTGTTGACATCATGAACTTCCACACCCGAGCCTGCGGCAATCCTTTTTTTGCGCGAGGCTTTGATGATCTCCGGATTCTTCCTCTCGTTTGCAGTCATCGAGAGGATAATCGCTTCCTGTTTTTTAATCAGCGCATCGCCAATACCGGCATCAGCAATCTGATTTTTAAATTTTGACAACCCCGGCAGCATCCCCACAATGCCCCCTAAGCTGCCCAATTTTTGAATCTGGCGGAGCTGCAACAACAGATCCTCCAGATCAAACTTTCCTTTTAGCATCCGGACCGCCATCTTGTCGGCCTCTTCCCGGTCCACTTTTTCAATCGCACGCTCAACCAGGGAAACCACATCGCCCTGCCCGAGAATACGCCCGGCAATCCGGTCGGCATGGAACTCTTCCATCTCATCCGTTTTCTCGCCGGTACCAAGGTATTTGACTGGCACCCCGGCAATCATCCGCATAGAAAGTGCAGCGCCCGCACGCGACGAACCATCGATTCGGGTAAGCACAATACCGGTAACCCCGAGTTTTTCATTAAACTCTCTTGCAACATTGCAGGCATCCTGCCCCATCATCGCATCCGCTACCAGCAACGTTTCCACCGGTCTGGCCAGTTTTTTGACAGCCTGCAACTCTTCCATCAGCGCATCGTCAATATGAAGTCTGCCGGCCGAGTCGAGGATCAGCACGTCAAAACCGCCTTTTTTTGCCGCTTCAAGCGCCCGCCGCGTAATTGCAAGCGGTTTTTCGCTTTGAATAATCGGCAGGGAGTGTCCTCCGATCTGTCCGGCCAGTTGTTCCAGTTGCTCCTGCGCTGCCGGACGATAAACATCAAGCGAGGCCAGCAGCACTTTGCGGTTTTTACCGAACATTTTCGCAAGCTTGGCCGAACTGGTGGTCTTGCCCGAACCCTGCAGCCCCACCATCAGGATCACTGCCGGCGGCACCACGTTCAAATTCAGTCCACCATCTTCCGCACCCAACAGCCTGACCAGCTCATCATGCACGATTTTAACCACCAACTGCCCCGGTTGGATGGAACGCACCAGCTTTTCCCCACGCGCCTCTTCCTTAACCCGTACAACAAAATCTTTGACTACCGGCAGCGCCACATCGGCCTCAAGCAAAGCCACCCGGATTTCGCGCATAGCATCATCAATATCTTTGTCGTTCAGCACCCCGCGAGAAGTGATCTTGGCGAAAACGCCGCTTAGTTTGTCTGTCAGGCTGTCAAACATATCCCATACCTATAAACTATTGCACGCCAGTGTGCGAACCCTCGCTGACTGGCGGCACTCCTCAGAGTGTGGTTAAACAATCATACACAATGAAAAATCATTGAACTTTAGGCTTGAATATAGCCAATAAAAATCAATAGTCAAGCAAAAAAGAAACTCTTTTGACCTCCGTTACAATTAATCCCCATTACAGCAAAAACGCACCGACGCCGAAAATACATCCCGCAGCTGATAATCCTTCCCAATTGGGGGAAGGCAGAATGAAGGCATAAAATGTCTCAAATTCATAAACCATACCTTTTCTATAACACTCTGTTCCACAAAACATAGTATTTTTGTTTAACAATCATTACACCAGGTCAATGAAACTGAAACTATACCAGTTCATTTTGTTCTCGTCTTTTCCCTTATGTCATGCCCGATCCGTTCCGGGCATCCACCTCCTTTCCCCTCACGTCATGCCCGGACTTGATCCGGACATCCAGTTAAACATAAGGCCTCTTTATTGACTGGATTCTCGGGTCAAGCCCGAGAATGACAATAAAAAAATGTGCCTGAGAATGACAGGGAGGGGATATGGTTCTCGGATCAAACCTTAAGAACGTATGAATTTATGACTGGTTAATATTGATTTAAGGGTGAAATTTTTTTATAGTCTATAAATATTATGTTTTATGGAACAGAGTGTTCTATAATGAATAGAAGAAAGATCTCCTTTCCGAAATCAGGGAAAGGAGATCTCATTCAGTTCAAAATCTGCCCATGACAATGCTTGTATTTTTTGCCACTGCCACAGGGACATGGATCGTTTCTTGCCACCTTGCCCCAGGTTTTCGGATCATTGGGGTCAATGTTGGTTTTTACGTAACGAAAAGGCTCATTTTTCTCAGGTTCCACCACCCGCTCGGCAGATCCGCCAATCAAATTATGCGGACTTTCATGAATGGCTTCCATCCGTGTCCTGTTTTCTTTCAGCCGCAGTTCGTTTTCGCCGCCACTAACCGGAATTTGCGCCCGGCAAGTCAGGAACGTAATCCGTTCCCTGAGCAAATCAAGCATATCCGAAAACATATTAAAGGCCTCTTTCTTATATTCGTTCAGCGGATCCTTCTGCCCGTAGGCACGCAGCCCGATAGTCTGACGCATATAATCAAGCGCGGCAATATGTTCTTTCCACAACTGGTCGAGCACCTGCATCAAAATGTTTTTTTCAACCAGACGCACAATTTCCTCCGGTACGCCACGATTTTTCTCAACAATATTCTGTTCTACCATTTCAATGATCTTGCCGTTCATGGTTTCGGCATCCATCTCCGGCTCTGCCGCCCATTTGTCAACCGGCAGCACAAACCCGGCAACCCGCCAGATTTCCTGCTGCAACGCCGGCAAATCCCATTCTTTCGGCGTCAGACTGCGTTGCAGGTACGGCGCCAGCACGTCGCTTAGATACTCTTTGCGCATTTCCTCTACTGTATCAGAAACATCGGAAGTTTCCATCAGTTCCTTGCGCTGGTCATAAATCACCTTGCGCTGATCATTCATCACATTGTCGTATTTCAGCAGGTTTTTACGGATATCAAAATTGCGTTCTTCCACTTTCTGCTGGGCTTTTTCCAGAGCTTTACTGATCCATGGGTGCACCAGCGGCTCACCTTCCGGCAATCCCAGTTTCTGCAGCATGGTAGACATTCTCTCCGAACCGAAAATCCGCATCAAGTCATCTTCCATCGAAAGAAAAAACTTGGATGTTCCCGGATCCCCCTGACGCCCCGAACGCCCGCGCAACTGGTTGTCTATTCGGCGACTTTCGTGGCGTTCGGTACCGAGAATATACAATCCGCCGGCAGCCAACACTTTTTCCTTATCTGCCTCACACTCAAGCCGGATATCTTCTTTCAGCTTTTCAATCTGCTCCGGCGTTTCATCCCCCTTAAGCATGGCTTTCAGCCGCATATCAGGATTACCGCCGAGCTGAATATCGGTACCACGACCAGCCATATTGGTCGCAATCGTAATCGCACCGAAAACGCCAGCCTGGGCAACAATCGCCGCCTCCCGTTCGTGATGCCGGGCATTTAACACCTCAAACTTAACATTGCTCCGGGTTTTAAGCATCTCTGCCACCAGTTCCGATTTTTCAATCGACGTTGTACCAACCAGAACCGGCTGCCCCTTGGCATGGCATTCAAGAATTGTTTTGATAATGGCATCATATTTTTCTTTTGCCGTCCGGTAAATTTCATCATGCATATCCTCACGCTGAACCGGCCGGTTGGTCGGGATTTCGATACACGAAAGATTATAAATATCGCCGAACTCGGCCTCTTCCGTCATTGCCGTACCGGTCATACCTGACAGCTTGGGATAAAGACGGAAATAGTTTTGGAAAGTAATCGACGCCAGCGTCTGGTTTTCCGACTGGATGGCAACATGTTCCTTGGCCTCGATTGCCTGATGCAGACCATCGGAATAACGGCGTCCCTCCATCATACGACCGGTAAATTCATCGATAATCACCACTTTTCCATCTTTAACAATATAATCAACGTCCCGGGTCTGCATCTTGTGCGCTTTCAGAGCGTTGTTAACATGCTGAACCAGCGACACGTTGCCCATATCGTACAGGCTGCCTTCTTTGATCAGAGCGGTTTCTTTCAGCAACTGCTCGACATGTTCCATACCAGTTTCCGTCAGAGTAACGCTCTTGGCTTTTTCATCTTTTTCATAATCAACATCCTTCAGCTTGGAAATAATGCTGTTAACGACCACATATTTCTCCGAGGAATCTTCCGCCGCACCAGAAATAATCAGCGGCGTACGCGCTTCGTCGATCAAAATCGAGTCCACCTCGTCAACAATTGCAAAGTTAAACGGCCGTTGCACAATATCGGAAAGGGAAAATTTCATATTATCGCGCAGATAATCGAAGCCGAGCTCGTTGTTGGTACCATAAATAATATCGCAGGCATAAGCAGCACGGCGCTCATCATCGTTCTTTCCGTGGACGATATAGTCGACCGTCAGCCCCAGAAAACGATAAACCTGCCCCATCCACTCGGCATCGCGCTTGGCTAGATAATCGTTGACGGTAACGATATGGACGCCCTTTCCCGTCAGCGCATTCAGATAGGCGGCAAGAGTTGCCACCAGCGTTTTGCCTTCACCGGTTTTCATTTCGGCAATCATTCCTTTGTGCAAAACGATACCGCCGATCAACTGCACATCATAATGGCGCTGACCAAGCGTTCTTTTGGCAGCCTCACGCACCACGGCAAAAGCTTCCGGCAGCAATTCGTCCAACGTTTCCCCATTTGCCAAACGTTTTTTAAATTCATCCGTTTTAGCCTTCAGCTCATCATCGCTAAGCCGGGACACAAGCGGCTCGAGGATATTGATTTTATTGATTGTTTTATATTGCTTTTTGATAAAACGGTCATTGGCGCTACCAAAGAACACCTTTGCTATTTTGCCTATCATAAATTTTTCCACCTTGATAAAATTCTAAGTCAATCCTACATTTAATATTTATGTTTACTAAAGTCAATAGCTTGAAAAGAAGTTATAAACTTTTGAAATTTTTCACTTGGAATATTTTTGTTTTGTTATATAACTGGATACAGTGTTATTTATTGGAGGTAATTATCTATGAAAACTCAATATATCGCCGCCGCCGCTTTGGCTGCCATCATCTTGAACCCACTACCGGCCGGCGCGGAAGGCAAAAACGGCATTGCCGCCATTGTCAACGGAGAAAAAGTTACCGTCGACGAAATCAGAAAAACTTATGACGCGGCACCCCAGCTTAAAACACAGGTTACTTTTGACCTGTTCTATCCGCAGGCCGTAACCGTCTGGATCAACGGCACCGCCCTGAAACAGGCAGCCCAAAAAGCCGGCGTGGAATCTTCCGCCGAGTACAAACAGCAATTGGAAGCACTGAAAAACGAGCTTGCCGGCCGTATTTATCTCAAACAAGAAGTTGAAAAGAAAATTTCCGACAATGACGTTAAAAATTTCTACAACCAGTATAAAAAAGACTTCAAACCACAAAAAGAAATGAGAGCTCGCCATATTCTGGTTGACAGTGAAGAAACCGCCAACGACATCATCTCTAAAATCAAAAAAGGTGATGACTTCAACGAACTGGCAAAAAAATACTCCAAGGAAAAAAATCCTGATTTAGGCTACTTTACCAAAGAAATGATGGTTCCCGAGTTTGGCGAAGCCGCTTTCAGAATGAAAAAAGGCCAATATACGCAAAAACCAATCAAAACCAGCTTTGGTTACCACATCATTACGGTTGACGATATCCGCGATACCCAGCCTGTCTCTTTTGAAGAGGCAACCCCTCAGATCCGGGCCAAAATGGCTCAGGAATTGTTGCCGGGCATCTTAAACAATGTGGTTTCCAAAGCCCAAGTTGAAAAATATCAACTGGATGGCAAAGTTATGCCCGACACACCTGCTGTTCCGGCTACGGCCACAAAATAAGACCTTTGCCATTTGCAGAAAAAACCGCCTTTAAAAAGCGGTTTTTTCTTGTCTGCGTTATCCTAACCGTGTCAAAACAAACAAAAAGTAGACATTTTTAAACGAACCGTTATTGAAGAAAAAACGTCTTCACCGGAATCAAACTCCACAAATTTGGCTAACACACTGCTGCCATAACAAACCACAAGTCTTTTGTTTTCATATCAAAAAGGGTTTTAAGAGTTTAACAAAAAATATTTGAGTTTCGCGTATTTGTTTGCATAAAGTCTTACAACCGGCTCCGGAGTACGAAAATCCCGCCGATAATAATATTGAAACATTCAATAGTTGTAGACAATAATTGTTTTCAAAACCTTACCGTTTTTCGTCCGGTAGACATTGGGATGTTTCCCTTTTTTGTTTTTTTATTTTTCCCCTCGATGTCAGGCTTCTTCCCTCGTGTCATGTCCAACCTCCTCCTCAATGCCCGACCTTTTCCCCCTATGTCATGCCCGGACTTGCCCCAAACATCCAGTTAAACATAAGGCCATATTGCCCACTAGATTCTCGGGTCAAGCCCGAGAATGACATAAAATAATGTGCCCAAGAATGACAGAAAGAAAAATATACCCAGAAATGACAGAGAGATATGTTTCTCATCCAAGCCTTAAAAAATAATAACAACATCCTTAAAAGTTCCCATCCTCCGGACTCTGCCGGGAGGAGAAAACCTCCCGGCCTCTAAAAGAGAGGGCCCGCCCTAAAGCCCAAACCTTGTCGGACAACGGGCGAGGAGCTTATTCGCCTTCGTTATTGGTTATACCCCATGCCAAAATATTCACAACCACCACATGCTGATGCCCAGCCGTTGATGTTGCCGCTGCTGCCTTGATGGTTGTATCCGTTAGAACTTCTGTAACCTACCCATGTATTATATACGTCCACAGTAGTAATGCCCGTGGGCTCCCCCTGGAGGCTGCAACCCTCTGCATACGAGGAACTTAACGCCCCAGTTTTATATCTAGGAGGAAGGCAGACGTTAGTATAACCTTTGGCATAGTATATAGCCCTACCTTCGTAAGTTACTGTCATTGAGGCGCTGTAATTACACCTGGAGGCGGTTCCAGTAAAACTTCCGCCATCATCTATACAGATCTCACTATTACCACTCACGGCCAAGACAAGCGGGTAGGAAGATGTCAGGGTCGCGCCATTGCCGACATAGACTTTTGAAAATTGGTTATCTATACGGAAAGGACCATCAATCAGGACATCTCCTGAGCCAATATAAAGTCCGTAGCAACCGATGGAATAACTACTGCTGAAACCACTCGTGCCTCCGATTGATGCATTGCTTTCGAAGTTAGACCAACCCTCAATCTCGAGCAGATCGAAAGAAAGCGTTTTGCCGCTAGGGACGCTCTCAATTCCGACATTCCAGTAGCTCCAGACGTTGCCCATGTATCCGTAGGAATTTCTGAAAATCATGGTTGCGCCGCTGGCTCCATGCCAGTCCAGGGCATGGCTTTGCGCCCCAACGTTTACCGAAATGGCAGCATCCTGGAAAATAAATTTTGTTCCTTCTGTGCGCGGATACATAGCAAATTCCGGCGTGTTTTGATTATTACAAGCGTATTTGTTTATGTTGCTATCATCAACTTTACTTTCCACTATAGGGAAATTAAAATCTATCGCTCCGGTGAAAGTCATGGTCGTGTCGTAGCCACCTTGAATGTCAAAATGGGAGCCAAACCATGTGTTTCCATCGACGGTGCAGACTTCAGAGTCATAACGTCTCGCCTTATAATAAAGCCCGATGTCTTTATATTCATAGATGCAACCTTTCGGAGCCTTATTCCAGTGACCAGCCTCCGTTATACAGTCGGTATGCGTCGGCACGTACATCGACAGTTTGACGTTTTTCCATGTATGAGATTTGGTGATATTGTATGTTTCACCGTAAGAATCGGTGTCATCCGGTTCACGGGCATAAAACTGAACGTTGATATCCGAAAGATCAACATCCAGATAGGTTTGATCCGAACTCTGTATTTTGTAATGATCAAAAACCAGGGTCGGTCGGTTGTCTATATCCCGTTCATCAATACAGGAGCTAAACGTCGAGCTGTCATAATCGTACAGAGCCGCAACCCCGTTTATGGACGAGTAGGTGTGGGCGTATGTGCCACTGTATAAGTTTCCGCTTCCATTCCCCGACGACCAGGAGCTGGCAGAGCCGCTAGTTACTTGACTGTCCGTAAAGCCCATGACATCAAACTCCTTGCCAGTCAGGTAAAGATGAAAGTTGCCTGATTTATCTTTTAGGTAATAACCGCGAGTTTCTCCAGCTGTCAGCCCTTTGAAATAAGGGTCTTCGGTCAGTGTGCCGTCCACTTCGGCAGCTGCAGCCTGTTGTGCACAGGTAAGTTTACACTGATAATATCCAAGATATTCATATCCATAATACTCTTCTTCATCTGTGGTATAACCCAGATAACACGGAACAACCGTTCCAGCCACCCCGTCAACGGTGCAACTCGTCGGGATTGTTCTGTCCTGAATCGTCATTCCTCCCTTCGCACAGTAGTTATACGCGCTCCAAATACATTTGTAATAACCATATGCGTAAGGACAGACCATGTCAGAACGCTCACATTTTACTTGATACAGTTTGTCTACTTCAGCCGTGCCGTAGGTGTCATAGTAGCAGTCCAGATCAGGACAGTTAGTGTGATAACCATCGTTTACACATGCCTGTTCCTCAGTCATACAACTGTCGTATTTGGTTATACCGTTTATAGTGCACTCATTTGCACCGGCCGCTTTGCGGATGTCGCAGATTTTATACTCGCTCGGGCATTCGCAAGCGTAATACGTATTTTTGTCACTGTCTATACAGGTATCTGTGGGTTCCGCCTTGTCCGGACATTTCGTATATGGATAATAGGTATTGTTGCAGATACAATCAGCGTAACGCACCGGATTATCATTGTCCGTGTCTAAAAAGCAAATATCGCCCCCCACAGTGCAGTTGTCGGCTCCATCCTCTTTCCATTCCTTAAGGGTTTTATAACCCTCGCTGCACTTACAGCTGTACAATTTGCCGCATCTATCAACCTTTTCAAGAGGATAACCACAGGCCTGATAGGCATATTCTGGATCGCAGCACTTGACCCAACTGGCGTCATATGGACACACGCCACCAACATTGTTGGGAGAATTACATTCGCCAACCTTGGTTGTATAGCCTTCCTTATTACAAAAGTCTTCATTAGTCTTGCTTGGATCCGTGTATGACCCAAAATTAGCCCCGCTGCCACAACTCGAATCCCCCACAAAACAAACACTGGCGTTCACTGAAGTACAAAAAAACACACCGCAAAAGAATGCCGTGAGCACAAATATCCATAAATTGCGTGTTTTCATAGCTCTTCCCCTTAAAAAGCTGTTTACACTTATGTAAAGTATAAATAATAAAAACCTAAGCTTTCCGCCCCTTTTGCGGTGCTCGTCATCAGATAACCCCCTGACAACTTCTTTCAGGCTAACATATTATTTTTACTTTTGCAAGACCTTTTATCCGGATTTTTGACCGGTTATTTGCCGAACTTTTTATAAAATTCTTTTCTTTCTTTTCTGCTCATAGACCACAACCCGCCACAACCGTTTACCGGTTGAACTTTTGCCACGGTTTCAAAATCAAAATCCCGACAAAAAAACAGCGACGTACACTTGGCATAACAATTCATCGGACAAAAGCCGTAAAAATCAACCTGCAGCAGCTTCGCTTTTCTCATAACGTCAACAATCTGCATATATCCGGCACTGATATTGACCCGATCGCTGTCATCAAGAATGATGACGCCACCCGCCGCCAAAGCCTTCAGCGCCGCCACCGTACATTCTGCCCGTCTTTTACCGTCAAGAACAATCACATCATATCGACAACCGTCCTCAAAAATCGCATTTTCATAAGCCATACCTTCCGGACGCAACCGAATATCAAACCCCGTTTCTGCAAACTCACGCTGCCACCTGGCAAACCACTCCTCGTTATCTTCGACCGAAACAACCTTCCCAGCGCGAAGATTCCAAAACTGCGTGGACATACCGCAACCGTATTCAAAAACCTTTTTATTCCGGTAATCAAACTGGGATAAATATTCAATCGCAGGATATGTGTACCAGGGCAGAGGTGCACCGCCGGCATCAATGCAGATTTTTTCATCAATACTGCGCTCAATCCCGAATTTTTGCTGCCATATCTCTATAAATTTGTCAAACCGCGCACTGACCATTTCTACCCTTGACGCTTGGCCGCCGCTGAAATCCTGAGCAACATCATACTGACAATTTCTACTGCCGGCATATTGGTTGTTTTACAGTCTTTTTCCGCACTGTAAAGCATCTCGAACGCTCGCAACAACTTTTCTCTGCTCCAAGCAGCAAGTTGTCGTTTGAAAGCATTTGCACGGTAAAAAATAATCCGCGGTACCAACCGCTGCATCACCCGGTCAGTGCTCTCACCATTTTCCATACCCGCCCTACAGATCAAAAGCTTCATCATATGATACATCAGAGCCCGTACCACCGCCACTGGCTCGTTTCCCTCATTGATATAATGGGTAAAAAATGCAAGCGCGCCGGCCTTGTCACCATCAAGCGCCGCATAATAAATATCTTCTGCACTGGAATCCGAAGCATCGCTAATGATTTTGACAACATCCGCCGTTGTAACATTTTTGGCTGTCCCCATATAGGTAGCCAGTTTTTCAAGCTCATTCAAGTTCACCATCCGGTCACCAGACAAGCGTGAACACAAAAGCTGCTCTACCGCCGGTTCAAAGGTCAACCCCATATTTCTCAGTACCGAGCAGATATCCTTCTTCTTGTCTTCATAACAGGCAAATGATGCCATATCGGCGCTTTCCTCCGCCAGTTTGACCAGCGATGATTTTCTATTCAAGCTCCCCGCCCCAGACAACACCAGCAGATTTCCAGTAACCGGACTTTCGTCGAGCATTTTGCGGAGACTCTTTGTCAGGTCGTTACCGGCATCATTAACTATAACCACCCGCCGCCCACCGATCAGCGACTGCCCGTTAAATTCGCCGTACAAAATCCCAATATCAGCGACCAAATCACCACCAGCAAGCTCCGCTACCCGGAATGCGTCGTTCAGATCGGAACAGACCGACTTTGCCAGACGCTTAACCGTACCGCGCACCAACCCGTCATTATTGCCGTAAACCAGCACGGCTCTAATCTTCTCGTCCGGTTTCTTGATAAAATTATCAACCTGCACCGACTTAAAAATCATCAGGCGCATCCCCGTTGATCATTTTTCTGTGAAAATAGGCGCCAATTCTCAACGCGATATCGTTAGCAATAATTTTTGCCGCATTTTCATCGCCTTTTTTCTGCGCTATTGTTGTCGAATACGGATTAGCCAGAATATCGTAGCTAACATAAGCAATGCTGTCACCTTTCAAAATCTGCTCACTCTCCTTCATCATATAATAACTGACCTTATAGCGAACCATCTTACGGGTCGCCGTAATATCCGAACGCAGTGCCTGATCCGACACGGTTTTACCGGTCAAATTGACAAACAGACGGTATTCCGGCGTTTTCGGTGCACCTTTCGGTGTCAGCAGATCCAACAGTTCGTTGCGCATCACCTGTCCAAACCGCTGAGATATGGGTGCTATGCTGATTTTGGCCATTTCGTCGTTGATCGACGCATCAAAATCGCCACCATAGTACCACATATTGTCGTGCTTTTTCTCAACATAAAGAGGCTGAAAACCGCAGCCACACAAAATAAACGGCAAAAACAGCATATATCGTTTAAAAAACCGCAAAACACTTATCCTTTCTTTTCCGCAAGTGGAACCTCCGCTCGCTTATTCCTTTAAGCCACGATATTAACGATCCGGTTGGGAACAACAATAATCTTCTTAACTGGCCGCCCATCAAGCTGCCGCACCACGTTGTCCAACATCAGAGCTTTTGCCTCCACTTCAGCCTTGTCCGCATCTTTCGGCATTTCGATAGTGCCGCGCATTTTGCCACAGATCTGCACCGCAATCGTAACCATGCTGTCTTCCGCCAGCTTCGGATCCCCTTTCGGCCAACTTTCGGCAACAATCAGAGTATCTTTGCCCATCCGCGCCCACATTTCTTCCGCCAGATGTGGAGCAAACGGCGAAACCAGTTTCAAAAGCGTCAGATACAACTCTTCGGGGATCTGCTCCAAAGCGGACAGATAGTTGACATACGTCATCAGCGAAGAAACCGCGGTATTAAAACGCATCTGGTCAATTCTCTCGCCCACCTCGAGAATGCATCTGTGCATTGCCCTAAGATCCGCCACCGACGGGGCAACCACCGCCGTTTTTTTCATCAGTCCGTATATTTTATTGACAAAGCGGTAAACCCCCATCAGACTTTCGTCCGACCACATGGCCACCTGGTCAAACGGCCCAATAAACATCTCATACATACGAAACGTATCTGCGCCATAGGAATTGACAATATCATCAGGATTGATGACATTGCCGCGTGATTTGGACATTTTTTCGCCATTGGCGGCCAAAATCATACCATGCGAAGTCCGTTTGCTATACGGCTCTTTGGTCGGCACTAATCCGAGATCATAAAGAAATTTGTGCCAAAAACGAGAATACAAAAGGTGCAGGGTCGTATGTTCCATTCCACCGTTATACCAGTCAACATTCATCCAGTAGTCCAGCGCTTCTCTCGAAGCAAATTCCTTATCATTGTGCGGATCGCAATAACGCAGAAAATACCAGGAAGATCCCGCCCAATTGGGCATAACATCGGTTTCCCGCCGTGCCTTGCCACCACATTTTGGGCAGATAGTATTGACCCAGTCCGTTGCCTTGGCAAGTGGCGACTCACCCTCATCATTCGGCAGATAATCAGGTACTTCCGGCAGTTTCAAAGGCAGTTCAGATTCGGAAACCGGCTGCCAGCCGCAATGTTCGCAATAAATCATAGGGATTGGTTCGCCCCAGTAGCGCTGACGTGAAAATACCCAGTCACGGAGCTTAAAGTTAACTTTGGCGCAGCCGAAACCATGCTTTTCAGCATAGTCGATCGCTGCTTTCATGCCGTCTTCTTTGTTCATACCGTTCAAGAAGCCAGAATTGACATGCTCCCCATCTTCTTCCCAAGCTTTTTCAGAAATATCGCCACCTTCTAGAACCTGCACAACCGGCAGATTGAACGCCTTGGCAAAATCATAGTCGCGCTGATCATGCGCCGGCACCGCCATAATTGCGCCGGTACCATATCCAGTCAGCACATAGTCGGAAATAAATACCGGAATCAGCTCACCGTTATACGGATTTTTGGCTTTTATTCCTTTTAATTCAACCCCGGTTTTGCTGTCATTCATCGTCCGCTGCAATTCTGACTTTTTAGCCGCTGCCTCGACATAAGCACGGATTTCCTCTTTATTTTCAAACAGGTTTTCCAACTCGGAAATATAATGATGTTCCGGCGCCAGCACCATATAAGTTACCCCGAACGCCGTATCTGGACGCGTCGTATAAACAGTCAGCTTTTTGTCATTGAAAACACATCCGTTTTTATCGGTCAAACCAAAATCAAGTTCAGCCCCCTCCGAACGCCCTATCCAGTTGATCTGCTGGGTCTTTACTCGGTCGATAAAATCAAGTCCATCCAGATCGTTGATCAGTCGGTCTGCGTATTTTGTAATGGCAATCATCCATTGTTCTTTGTTTTTACGTACCACTTCCGCACCGCAGCGTTCGCAATGTCCGTTAACGACTTCCTCGTTGGCCAGCCCTACTTTGCACGAGGGGCACCAATTAATGGCAATTTTATCTTTATAGGCCAGTCCTTTTTCAAAGAACTTGATAAACATCCACTGTGTCCACTTATAATATTCAGGATCACAGGTGGTTACCGCGCGATCCCAGTCAAAACTGAAACCGATTGATTTCAACTGACGGATAAAGTTTTCGATATTGGCTTTGGTCGACACCGCCGGATGCACACCGGTCTTGATAGCATAGTTTTCCGCCGGCAGACCAAAAGCATCAAACCCCATCGGGTAAAGCACATTATATCCCTGCATCCGCTTTTTGCGTGCAACCACATCAAGTGCGGTATAAGAGCGTGGATGTCCGACATGCAACCCAGCGCCAGACGGATAGGGAAACTCCACCAGCACATAAAATTTTTCTTTGTTTCTGTCGATCTCAACTTTATAAGTTTTTTCGTCTTCCCAGATTTTCTGCCATTTGCGTTCAATCGTGCGGAAATTATATCTGTCTTCCATTTCCCAGTCTTTCTGCCACTCGGCAAAAGATTTACCGTTGTGTCTGGCGCTGTGATCGTCTGTCAACTTCATTCTCCGTTTTTTTATTATTATAATGTCCCCATCAGGAACATAAACTATAATATATTTTACAAAAATACAATAGGGTTAAATTATTTTCACACTTGTATTTGCCGTAGCAATTCCGTAAACTGGCGGCAACAAAATAACATTTGGACAGAGGAAAACAAATTGGACATCAGAAACCTGGCTTTTGATATCTATCGGAAAGCTCTCGATTCGGCAAACACAGTCAACACCCCGACCGCTTTTTTAAGCGATGTTCCCCAACAGGAAGCGGCATTTGTCAAAAGGCTGGTGCAAACGGCGCTCCGTCGACAGGAATTTATCAAAAAAATCATTGCCGGATATGCCACAAAAAAAATACCCGCCCGTCCCGATGCAGTCCACGCAGCACTCATCCTTGGCTCTGTAGAAATCCTTTATTTCAACACCCCCGATTACGCAGCCGTCAACAGCTATGTTGATCTGGCCAAGAAAAAAAACCGGCATGCCGGCGGATTCGTCAATGCCGTGTTACACAAGATCTGCCACAATAAAAAAGAACTTGCCTCCCTGCCACCGCTACCGTTTTTTCCGTCGGCATTCAGGGAACTGCTACGTGGCAGTTGGAACAAAAAACAAATTGCGGAAATAGAAAAAGCAGCCGTCGAAGAGCCGGCACTAGACATCACCGTCCACAAAAACCCGGAATACTGGAGCCGAAAACTCGGCGGACAACTGCTTGGCAGTGGCACCATCCGGCTGGAACATACCGGTTCCATCACCGCCCTGCCGGGATTTTCCGAAGGCGCCTGGTGGGTGCAGGATTTTTCTTCTGCCCTGCCAGTTATCTCCCTCGGCAACATCGAAAACCAAACTGCCCTCGATCTCTGCGCTGCCCCCGGCGGTAAAACGGCTCAACTGCTGGCTGCAAAAGCCCGCGTTACCGCGCTTGATATTTCGCCCGACCGGCTGAAAAAACTGAAAGAAAACCTCGCCCGCCTGCATTTGAAGACCGAAAAAAACATTGTCGCAGATGCATTCGATTACCTGCAATCCAGCCCCCAATTTGACATTGTGCTGTTTGATGCCCCCTGCTCAGCTGACGGCACCCTGCGCCGCCACCCGGAACTTGTCCACACCCGTACTGTAGCAGACGTCCATCGCAGTGCGGACATTCAGAGCCGGCTATTCGCCGCCGCCGCAAATGCGGTCAAACCAGGTGGCATGCTGCTTTATGCCGTTTGTTCAATGTGCCGGGAAGAAGGGGAAGACCAAATCAAAAACTTCCTTGAAAACCACCGGGATTTTTCCTTGCACCCCATTTCAGCAAAAGAAATCAATCCTTTTAACCAAGAGGGATATGAACGCCTCATCAGCCCCGAAGGCTTTATCCGCTGCCTGCCTTATATGTTGGGCGGTATTGACGGATTTTTTGCCGCCAAATTAAAAAAGTGCTCGATATAACTGTTGAAGAAATAAAGGATTCATATTATAACTAACTGATCAACCGCAAAAGGAACACCGCAAATGAATATGACCTTTCTTATTGCTTTAGGATTGTTTTTTGTCAGTTTTATCGCCCCCGCCATCTGCTACAGTTTTGCCTCCCGCAAAGGGATTTTCAATCTCGATCGCTCATCCAATTCCGCTTTTCTGCCCATATTTTTCGTTCTGCTGGCAACAACATTGCTCGTCCGGCTGCTGTTTTACGCGGAAACCGATTTTATCGGCTCTTTCGGCTTTTTGCAGATAATCATTCCTTTTACCGGCGCCTTTCTAATTTTTGCAACAGGCCGCAGCTCTGCCCTGCAAAAATGGTCTTTACCGGTACTGGTCATCGCAGTTTTGCTCTCGGTTGCGGTTATGCCAGCAGAAACGATGAACATTGCCCCAACTTTACCGGCATTGACCAACCGGCTGATTTTAACTTTTATCTGGCTGTTTTTTCCTTTTCTTTATATTTATCTCAACAACGGCAGCGGGTCTCTGGCCATTCAGTCGGTAACCTTCGGTTTCGGCATCGGCATCATTGGCATCTTAAACGCCATTCCCCTGATGCTGGGCATGCTCGGCTGGACATATGCCGCTGCATTTTTGGCTTTGGCTATCTTTACCTGGCATCCGTCCAGAATTAAAATTTCTCATTCTGAAGCCACCGCTTTCGGCTTTCTGACATTTGCGCTGATTGCACCGGTATCAGCCGAAGGAGCCGCCTCCTGCTGCCTCATTTTCTGCCTGTTTTTCCTGATAGATTTTTGCTGGGCACTGTTTTTAAAACTGACTTTTCTGCCACGTTTTGATAACTTTTTTGCCAACAGCGGCTTCCAACAAGCGGTTGCCGACGGCCTGGATCCCGGACAGGCAGCTGCATTTATTACCAAAAGCAAGATGATTATGTTGCTTTTCGGCTGTTTTCAGATATATTCACCAGCCCCCTGGTCGCTACTTTTGATTTCCTCTCTAATTACCCTCTGGCTGAATTATCGTTTCCGCAACATTCCCGCTCCCGTACAAAAACTGCGGGACATCAACTCTCAGGTTTTAGAAGAATTGCAGGACCGGGTCAACGAATTCAAAAATTATATCAAAAAGGATAACAACTTTTAATGTTTCGCCAATTGCTGCAACAAATATTTTCTCCGGCCAAAACCCCGGACAATTCCGTTCCCTCAGCACCGGCGGCGGAACGGTTCAAAGTTGCGATTGTCGAATTTTTTGACCGAAAAAACAATGCCGACGGACAAAGTCTGGCCGGATTTCTGCAAAACTGCGACGGTTTACAGGTTTCATATCTGTCACCAGATTTTGATCTTTCGTTCCTTGATTTTGAAAGCCGCAATTTTTTTGATCTGATCGACCGCGGACAATCCCTGCTGAAACAAACCGGTGCCGATGTACTGGTCTGGGGATACAGTAAAAACGGACAGATCAGGCTCAATTTTCAAACCCCCCGTCAATATGAAAGCGATGACGGCTCTTTTGTCTGTCTGCTTGACTGTATGTATCTCCCGACCGGTGCCCTAGGTGGAAAAGAACCTTTTTTCCCCGCCTTACTGGATATTCTGGCCGGAACCATCATCAGTGCCGTCAACTGCCGCTCCAAAGAGCGTATGATCTATAGAAAATATCTACTGAAAAAAATCATCAGCCGCATTTCACAAATAAATTCAGTCAAACCGCTCGGCCTTGATTATATGCCCTATATTCTCAACCAGCTGGGATTGATTTACATGAGCGTTGCCGCCAATGGCAAAAACGAAAGCGATTTCAAAACAATCCGCAACCTGTTTGAAACCGCCATCAAATATCAAAAACAAATTCTTACGCTGACGCATTTCGGTTGCATATACCTCCACCTCGGACAACTAAACGACTATGCCTCCGTTTATATGCGTCGTCGCTCCGGTTTTTATTTCCGCGAGGCGATTCGCAACTACCGGCAGGCACAAAAATTTTTCGGGAAATACACCTACCCGTACGACTACGGGCATATTTGCTACAAACTGTCCGGGCTCTATTACAATTATTGGAAACAAACGGAAGATCTGCAGGCTCTGCGCGATGCCGTATCCCAACTACGGGAATGCGAACGTATTTTCACCCAGGCGCAATTTCCCGGATTTTGGGGACGGATAGAAGAAAATCTCGGCTACCTTCTCCATAACCTCGCCCTCATTACCAAAAGCCCAGATATCTGCCGCCTGGCCGTAAATGCCTACCGCAACCGGCAAAAACTCGTTACCCAAACGCTCCATTGGACACAAATACAAGAAAAAA
>CAYXBH010000009.1:0-14605 GCA_964463185.1 uncultured Azospirillum sp.
TTTTTTGCATTTTTAAGCTTAGGCACCAATAATGTTGACCTTGCCACCAGCTTTTTCAATCGCAGCAACCGCAGCCTTGGAAGCCGAGTTGACCGAAATCGTAACCGCCATCGTTACCGCACCGCGGGCAAGCAACCGCACGCCATCATAAGCTTTGGTAACAATACCAGCATTAGTCAAAGCCGCCAGATCAACGGCATCGGCTTTCAATTTACCTGCATCAATTGCGGTCTGCAAAGTATCAAGATTAACCACTGCATACACTTTGGCAAACGGGTTCTTAAAACCACGTTTCGGAAGTCTGCGGTAAATCGGCATCTGACCACCTTCAAAACCGTTGATAGCAACACCGCTACGAGCTTTCTGGCCTTTCTGTCCGTGTCCGGAAGTCTTACCTTTGCCACTGCCGATACCGCGTCCGACTCTGATTCGGTTTTTAGTCGCGCCACAATTGTCTTTCAATTCATTAAGTTTCATGTTCTTACACCTAATTTCCAGACCCAGGCGGAGGAGCTATCCTCCGCCCCGGTTAATTAATCCACAATTTTGACAAGATGCGGAATCTTATTGATCATTCCGCGGATCGACGGTGTATCTTCCAGTTCGACCACTTTATTCATCTTGTTCAAACCAAGCCCGATTAAAACGGCTTTCTGTTTAGCCGGACGTCCGATCGGACTAGCAACCTGTTTAACTTTTATCGTTTTATTAGCCATGGGTTAAGCCTCCTCTTTCTCAAGTTTAGCTCCGGCAACAGTTTCTCTACGGCTGACGATATCACCAACTTTTTTGCCTCTCTTGGCGGCAATCATTCTCGGAGAATTGATCGACAGCAGGGCATCAAAAGTTGCTTTGATCATGTTATACGGATTATTCGATCCGAGCGACTTGGCAACCACATCCTGAACACCGAGCACTTCAAAAATTGCACGCATCGGACCACCGGCAATAACACCGGTACCAGCAGGAGCGGTTCTCAAAACAACTTTACCAGCGCCAAAGTGCCCCTGCACATCGTGGTGCAACGTCCGACCTTCGCGCAATGGAATGCGAACCATGTTTTTCTTGGCCTCGTTGGTGGCTTTGGTAATGGCTTCCGGAACTTCCGCAGCTTTACCCGAACCATACCCAACACGGCCTTTCTGGTCACCGACAACAACAACCGCAGCAAATGACATATTGCGGCCACCTTTAACTGTCTTAGCAACCCGATTGATATGAACCAGTTTTTCAACCAGCTCTTCTTTTTTTTCTGTTTTACGACGATCTACAGCTTGTGCCATTTCTCTAATCTCCTAAAATTTCAAACCGGCTTCGCGGGCAGCATCGGCCAGAGCCTTAACACGGCCATGGAAAATGTAACCACCACGATCAAAAACCACTTCGCTTACACCAGATTTGAGCGCCCTTTCGGCGACGGTTTTACCAATAACACCGGCTGCTTCAACGGTTGACGTTTTCTTCAGGTTTTCTCTGACTTCTTTATCCAAAGTAGAGGCCGAAGCAACGGTTACACCTTTAATATCGTCAATGATTTGCGCATAGATATGCTTACCGCTGCGGAATACGGAAAGTCTCATTTTTCCGTTGGCAACGTTTTTCAAAGCAGTTCTTGCACGAGCCTGTCTCTTTTTAAACAATTTTCTTGGCGTATTCATTAAACTATTCCTTATTTCTTCTTGCCTTCTTTACGACGGATATACTGACCAGCATACCTGATGCCTTTACCTTTATAGGGTTCGGGCTTTCTGTATTCGCGGATTTTATCCGCAACTTGGCCCACCAGTTGTTTGTCGGCTCCAAAAACAGTCAGCTGGGTCGGGGATACGCAGGTAATTTTAATGCCTTCTGGAGCGTTAAAAATAATATCATGCGAAAAACCGAGCGACATAACCAGCTTGCTGCTGCCTTCCATCCTAGCTTTATAACCAACACCGATCAGCTCTAACTGCTTGGTAAAACCTTCACTGACACCCTTAACAATCGAGTTGATCTGAGCGCGGGTCGTTCCCCATAAAGCACGAGCCTGCTGCGATTGGTGCAGAGGCTGAACCACAACTTTGTTTTCTTCCAATTTGGCATTAACCATGCCGTCGTTAAAAGCAAATTTCAATTCGCCGTTTTTACCCTTGGCGGTAACAACATTGCCGTTAATAGTAACGGTAACGCCTTCAGGGATGATAACAGGGTATTTTCCAACTCTAGACATACCAATTCTCCCTTACTAAAATACCTGACAAAGAATTTCACCGCCGACATTAGCCTTTCTGGCTTCATTGTCGCTCATAACGCCCTGCGGAGTCGAAATAATCGAAATTCCGAGACCGTTATATACCCTCGGCAAATCTTTCACGCTTGAATAAACGCGACGTCCCGGAGTAGATACACGGTAAATTTCATTAATAACCGAAGCACCCTCATAGTACTTCAACTGAATGCGGAGTTCGTCAATACCATTACGAACGCTGTATCTCTCGTAACCGAGGATATAACCTTCTTTTTTCAGAACTTCCAAAACATTTTCACGCAAGCGGGAAGCAGGAGAGATGACTTCCTTTTTCTTCGCGCTTTGTGCGTTTCTAATGCGAGTGAGCATATCGCCTAAAGGATCAGACATAGACATTTCTCAAAACCTCCTTACCAGCTGGATTTTACTAAACCAGGAATTTCACCGAAGCTGGCCATTCTTCTCAACTCATTACGGCACAACTTAAATTTGCGGTAAACACCACGGGAACGACCCGTATTTTCGCAGCGATTCTTAATCCGGATACGCGACGAATTGCGGGGCAGTTCGGCCAATTTCAATACTTTCTTGAATCTTTCTTCCGGAGAAGTATTTTTGTCTTTGATCTCAGCAATCAGTTTATTGCGAATATTCGCAAACTTCTCGGCTTTACGGATTCTTTTCAAGTTTCTGTAAATAGAACTCTTTTTTGCCATGGTAAAATCTCCGCTTAATTCTTAATCGGTAAGTTAAAACCGGTCAGAAGCGCTTTAGCTTCTTCGTCGGTCTTGGCAGAAGTGCAGATAACAATATCCATTCCGCGAACGGCATCAACCTTTTCATAGTTGATTTCAGGGAAAATAATCTGCTCTTTAATACCGAAAGCAAAATTACCACGGCCATCAAAATTTTTCCCCTGAATACCGTGAAAGTCCCTGATACGCGGCAAAGCCATATTAACCAGTCTTTCCAGGAATTCGTACATTCTCTCTCTTCTAAGAGTAACTTTGCAGCCAATCGGCATTTCTTCTCTAACCTTAAAGGTAGCGATAGATTTGCGGGCTTTGGTAATAACTGCCTTTTGTCCGGCAATCAGTCCCATTTCCTCGGCAGCATTGGTCAGTTTTTTCTTGTCCGAAACGGCATCACCGACACCCATGTTAAGGACAATTTTGGTCAGCTTCGGAATCTCGTGGCTATTGGTGTAACCGAATTTGTCCACGAGAGATTTCTTAATGACCTCATTATACAATTTTTCAAAATTTGTCATCAATCTAATCCCTTATTTATCGATTACTTCACCAGACTTACGGGAAAAACGAACCTTGCGGCCATTCTCTTCCTTATAGCCGACCTTGGTTGCTTTTCCGGACTTGGAATCAACCAAAGCAACGTTGGAAACGTGAATCGGTGCTTCTTTGGTGATAATGCCCCCGGCCGACATCTGACTCGGTTTGGTATGTCTCTTTACCAAGTTGATACCTTGAACGACGACCTTGCCTTCTTTGGGCATAGCTTTTACAACTTCACCGGTTTTACCTTTGTCATCTCCAGACAAAACGACAACCTGATCACCTTTTTTAATTTTTAACTTAAGGTTCATTATAATACCTCCGGCGCTAATGAAATTATTTTCATAAATTTCTTTGCACGCAACTCTCTGGTAACAGGACCAAAAATACGGGTGCCGATCGGCTCGCCATCCTTGTTAATCAGAACTGCCGCATTACTGTCAAAACGAATAACCGATCCGTCTTTGCGGCGGATGTCGCTGGCGGTGCGAACGATAACGGCCTTGCAGACGTCACCTTTCTTAACGCGTCCTTTCGGCAGTGCATCTTTAATCGAAACAACGATTACGTCGCCGACGGTTGCGTGCATTCTCTTAGAACCGCCCAGAACCTTTATGCACTGCACCTGACGTGCGCCCGAGTTATCTGCAACATCCAGGTTGGTTTGCATTTGTATCATTTTTTTATTCCTTTTCTATTCGGCGTTATCAACTAACACGGTCCAAGTCTTGGTCTTAGAATAAGGCTTGGCCTCAATAATTCTAACTTCATCACCAATTTTGAACTGATTGTTTTCATCATGAGCAGCATATTTTTTGCTTTTCTTGATGAATTTCTTGTAAACCGGATGCATAACCTGGCGTTCAACTTTAACAACCACGGTTTTATCCTGTTTATCACTGACAACAACACCATGAAGAATTCTTTTAGGCATATCTTTTCTCCTAACTATTCTTCTTACGCTCGGTTAAAAGCGTATTGATTTTTGCAATTTCGCGGCGAACCTTACGGACACTTGCAGTATTCTGCAATTGGCCTGTAGACTGTTGGATACGGAGGTTAAACTGCTCTTTTTTAGCTTCCAGCAGTTTGGCTTCCAGTTCATCGACAGTCATGCTGCGAAGATCTTTGATTTTTGCCATCTTATGCTACTCCTTGGTCAGAATTAAGACGTTTGATGAATTTTGTTTTAATCGGGAGTTTGGCAGCGCCCAAGGCAAAAGCCGCGCGAGCTGTTTCTTCACTAACACCATCGATTTCAAACATGATCCGACCGGGATGCACTCTGGCGCACCAATATTCGACAGAGCCCTTACCTTTACCCATACGAACTTCGGCAGGTTTATCAGATACCGGTACATCCGGAAAAATTCGGATCCATACTCTTCCGGCTCTTTTCATTTCACGGGTAATCGCACGACGAGCCGCTTCAATCTGGCGGGCCGTAATACGATCCGGGGTCAGAGCTTTCAATCCATATGTACCGAAACTCAGTTCCGCACCGCCTTTGGTCAGGCCATGGATACGGCCTTTATGCTGCTTGCGGAATTTTAATTTTTTTGGACTTAACATTTTTCTTAAACCTCAATTATTACTTCTGTTCGGCCAGTTTCTTATCCTGAGCCATCGGATCGTGAGCCATGATCTCGCCTTTGTAGATCCAGACTTTAACACCGCAAGCACCATAAGTGGTATGAGCCGTTGAAGTTGCATAATCAATATCCGCACGCAGGGTATGCAGAGGAACCCGCCCTTCCCGGTAATGTTCGGTTCTGGCGATTTCCGCACCCCCCAGACGACCGGAGCAGCAAACTTTGATTCCTTCGGCACCCAGACGCAAAGCAGACTGCATAACACGTTTCATCGCACGGCGGAAAGCAACACGTCTTTCCAACTGCTGAGCAACGCTATCAGCAACCAGTTGAGCATCAAGTTCCGGCTTTCTGACCTCAAGAATGTTCAACTGAACTTCCGACGAAGTCAGGGCCTGGATTTCTTTTCTCAAAGCTTCAATATCCTGACCTTTTTTGCCGATAACGACACCAGGTCTTGCCGAGTGAATGGTAACTCTGGCCTTTTTGGCAGGACGTTCAATGACAATCCTGCTGATACCGGCCTGAGCCAGTTTCTTTTTCAAGAATTCTTTAATTTTAACATCTTCATGCAGGTATTTGGCATAGTTATCATCCGCATACCAACGGGAATCCCATGTACGGTTAACTCCCAGACGAAGACTTGTAGGATTTGCTTTCTGTCCCATCAACTTACTCCCCACGCTCGGTTACAACAATAGTAATATTGGAGAAGGGCTTCAAAACTCTTGCTCCCCTGCCGCGACCTCTTGCGTGCATGCGTTTCATTACCAAACCTTTTCCGCAATAAGCTTCACTGACATAAAGCTTATCGATGTTTAACTGATGATTGTTTTCAGCGTTTGCAATCGCCGACTGCAAAACCTTCAAAACCGACTTTGCAATTCTCTTCTTGGAGAAAGTCAGTTCGGCAACAGCCTTTTCAACAGCCAATCCGCGGATTGATTCGGCAACCAGATTAAGCTTACGGGGGCTTGTGCGCAGAGAATTGCAAACGGCCTGAGCCTGATTTGCCTGCAATCTTCTTGTATCTCTAGACTTTCCCATCACTAACTCCTCTTAGCTTTCTTATCGGCTGCATGACCGTAGAACACACGGGTCGGAGCAAATTCACCGAACTTGTGGCCAACCATATCTTCGGTAACCAGAACCGGGATAAACTTATGACCATTGTGAACACCAAACGTCAAACCGACAAATTGCGGCAACATGGTGGATCTGCGCGACCAGATTTTAATAACTTCATTTCTGCCCGAAGCTCTGGCTGCATCTGCTTTCTTCAGAAGATACCCATCAACGAACGGTCCTTTCCATACTGAACGTGTCATTAGCTTATCTCCTTATTATTTCTTGTTATCGCGACGAGATCTCATAATAAAGCGATCTGTCTTCTTGTTAGAACGAGTCTTGCCGCCCTTAGTCGGTTTACCCCACGGGGTCGTCGGATGACGCCCGCCGGAAGTACGGCCTTCACCACCACCCATCGGATGATCAACCGGGTTCATGGCCACACCACGGGAAACAGGACGCAGACCGAGCCAGCGGGAACGGCCGGCTTTACCGAGCGATCTGTTCTGGTTGTCCGGATTAGAAACGGCACCGACCGTTGCTAGACATTCTTCACGAACAACACGCAACTCACCGGAACTCAGTTTTAACTGGGCATAACCAGCATCTTTACCAACAACCTGGGCATAACACCCGGCCGAACGAACCAACTGGCCGCCCTTACCTGCACGGAGCTCAATATTGTGAATAATGGTACCGACAGGCATATTCTTCAACGGCATGGCATTGCCCGGCTTAATATCGGCTTTGGTGGCCGAAATAACCTTGTCACCAGCTTTCAATCTCTGCGGAGCCAGAATATAAGATTTTTCACCGTCTTCATAACAAATCAAAGCAATGAATGCCGAACGGTTCGGATCATATTCGATTCTCTCTACAGTTGCCTCTACATCAAATTTATTACGTCTGAAGTCGATAATTCTGAGCTTGCGTTTATGTCCGCCACCCTTTCTCCGACTTGTAACATGTCCGAAATTATCACGCCCTCCGGTCTTGGTCAGACCGATTGTCAAAGATTTTTCGGGAGCCCCTTTATACAGCTCGGATCTGTCAACAATAACCAGTTGACGAAGTCCCGGCGATGTGGGCTTATATGTTTTTAACACCATTTTTTAAATTCCTGTTGTAACATCAATATTTTGACCATCGGCAAGAGTAACCAAAGCCTTCTTGAAATCGGAACGGCATCCGATATTGTTTCTAAATCTTTTGATCTTGCCAGCCTGACGAAGGGTATTCACCTTGGTTACTTTGACATTGAAAATAGCTTCAACAGCAGCCTTAACCTCGTCTTTACTTGCTTCCAAAGGAACACGGAAAACAATTTTTCCGGCTTCACTCGAGAGCATCGACTTTTCGGTGATTACCGGACGAACCAGCGTATCATACATCTGCGCAGTTACATTGACGGTTTTTTCATTCTTACTCATTTCAATCTTTCCTCCAAGCAACTAACGGCATCTTTCGTCAACACCAGTTTGTCTTTTCTTAAGATGTCATATACATTGGCACCGATCGACGGCAAAACATCAACGCCGACAATATTGCGGGAAGCCAATGCAAAATTAATATCAACCTCTTGTCCGTCGATGAACAGGCAGTTATTCAGTCCACAAACATCCAGCTTGGTTTTCAGGTTTTTAGTTTTAGGACTGGACAGCTTGGCCTCATCAACGATAACGAGGTTGCCCTCTTTAGCCTTGGCCGAGAGAGCTGTTTTCAGACCAAGATTTCTGAACTTCTTGGTCAAATCATGCGAGTGGTCACGAACAACCGGACCAAACACAATTCCACCCTTTCTGAACTGGGTACCCTTACGGGAACCCTGACGGGCATTACCGCTGCCTTTTTGCTTAAACGGCTTAGCCGGAGTCAGAGCAACTTCGGAGCGCCCTTTTGTTTTATGGGTACCGGCTTGCATTCTGGCCAACTGCCATCTTACAACCCGTTGCAAAATATCTGCGCGAACTTCCAACCCGAAAATAGAGTCATTCAGTTCGATCGTGCCGACATTTTTGTTTTCTAAATTTAAGATGTCCTGTTTCATGATTCTATCCTTTATCTTTTATGCATTATCAGCTGCTTCAGCTTTAACTGCAACAGGTTCATCAACTTTCTTCAGACCGGCGGGCATCGGCAACTCTACATTGCCACTTTTCTTGACGGCATCGGTAATCCGTACCCAGGCATTTTCACAACCCGGCACACCGCCTTTGACCATAATCAGGCCTTTTACGGCATCAACGGCAACCACTTTCAGATTCTGAATAGTTACACGTTCACCACCCATATGACCGGCCATTTTCTTACCCTTGAATACTTTACCCGGATCCTGTCTTTGCCCCGTAGAACCGTGCGAACGGTGAGAAACCGACACACCGTGGCTAGCTTCCAAACCGGCAAAATTATGGCGTTTCATAACGCCAGCAAAGCCCTTACCGATAGAAGTTGCACATACGTCAACATACTGCCCGGGAACAAAATGTTCTACGGACAACTCTGCACCAACATTAAGCAGGCAGTCTTCAGACACCCTGAACTCACCGAGCTTCTTTTTCGGCTCTACATTCGCCTTAGCGAAATGCCCTTTCATGGCTTTCGATACATTCTTTGCCTTAACAGCGCCGGTACCAAGCTGAACGGCGGTATATCCGTCGCGTTCCTTGGTTCTGACGTCAACAACCTGAAGATTGTCTACTGACAAAACCGTAACCGGCACATGAGTTCCGTTAGCCTCAAAAATGCGGGACATTCCCAGCTTTTTTGCGATTAAACCAGTACGCATTATTTTATTTTCCTTTTCAATAGGTTGACTCTCCTTATTTCATGAAAGCCAACATTGCTTATTTGTTACGGGTAATTATTTTCGCTAAAAAACAATTACAGCTTAATTTCAACATTGACACCAGCAGCCAGATCAAGCTTCATCAGTGCATCAACGGTTTGCGGTGTCGGATCAACGATATCGAGAAGTCTTTTATGGGTTCTGATCTCAAACTGTTCACGTGATTTTTTATCAACGTGCGGAGAACGGTTTACCGTAAATTTCTCAATTCTCGTCGGCAGAGGGATTGGGCCTCTGACATTGGCCCCTGTTCTTTTGGCCGTATGAACGATTTCTTTGGTCGACAGATCGAGCAAACGGTGGTCAAAAGCCTTAAGGCGAATTCTTATGTTTTGTGTATCCATCATTTTAAATACTTTTCCTATAACTAGATGGCAACGATTCGCCTGATGCCAAACTTGCCATCTAAAGATTTAACTTTGTACAGTTCCTTGATTTTCAAGGCCTGCGAAACATTTTATATGACAACCAGCAGGAAGATTCTCCCCCCTTAACGCCGGTTAACGTGAGCGCTTTGTAACATAAGAGCTTCGATATTGCAAGTAAAAAATTACTTTTTTTTCAAATTTTTACAAACCGTGAATCGCTTGCTCAGACTCTTGTTGAGTCAAATCAGAGTCTTAACTTTTGACATAAAAAACGGACAAAAATAGAATCTATTTATTTCCGATTCCCAGCATAAAAAAAGGAGCTCTTGCTCCTTTTTTTATGCTTTCAGTATAGACCAAAATTAGTACCAGCGATAGCTGAAACCAAGACCCACTGCTATATCATCATAATCACTGCCGGTCGTATAGTTGACATATCCGTAAAGACTCATTTTTCCGCCAACAGCATAGCGCCCACCGACCTCAATCCTACCCAACGTCTGATCATCTAAAGTGTCAACCTTGCCAAGATGAGTGATCGTAACTTCGTTACCGAAATTGATGGTCTGCACAATACTCGGTTTAACATAAACTTTGCTGTAGCCGTAAACATGTTCATATGTCTTTTCCAACTTAATCCCAAATTCTCCCTCTATCTGGTGCAAAGTCGAATATTCAGCGCTTTTGCTGTATTTGTCTTCCATATCATCATAATCAATACTAGTATAAAAGATACCCAGGCTTGGTTCCAACGTCCAGTTATAACCGGAAATAAAGGCATATCCCATCTCAATTCCGGCACCATACTGGGTTCCGTCCGCATCGGCTCTGATGCCGTCGTCGGTTTCTATCTCAGCATGCTGGATACCAGCATAAACTGTCGCAAACGTCCAGAAATTATTATAATCATAGCGATAATATAAACCAAGCAGATAGCTGGAGATTTCTATTTCGCTGCCCATATTGGCCTTAAAATACCCATTTTCCCCAATATCATATGTACCGTAGCGATACGATCCGAACACACCGATTTTGTTGGATGCATCGCTCTGCAAATCCAACCCTGCGTCAAATCCAGAAATCGAGGCATCCCATTCCTGCGGAGCAGAAACCTTTACATACCGGTAAACAGGATTGGCCCATAGATTAGATACTGCCTTTGTCTTATAGTGATCTTCATAAAGAACATTATAACGTTTCAGCATAAACTTGTTGGCGCTGACCGAATTGCGGATACTGGTAACAACCCCCCTATTCTGTTCGGCCGCTGCACTGTGTAAAGCCAGAAACGATGCAATTTCAGGTGCCATCGGGCGGAAATCCGGATTCGATTCGTCGGTCATTGACAAATACCACCCGGCAGTTTCCCCACTGCTACTGTCGCTGTCCCCTTCCTCGCCTGAACTGTCGTCCTCATCCCCATCTATACTACCAACCTCATCCTCGTCCGAACTACTGTCCTCTTCATCATCCGTTCCTTCGGAATCTGTCAACGGCGCCTGATAGGTAATCTTCCACATATATGGACTACCGTAAACACGGTAGACAACAAAATCAGCCGCCGTACTCGTCTCATCGTTATCGGCAGAAACAAACAAAATAGACTGATCTGAAGAAATGACCGTTTCCGAAATTGCTTGCACAATAACATAGGTTGTCCCAATCACATCGCCGTTAACTGTAATCAGACTGGCACTCAACGCATCAGGATCAACCGTAACCGTCAGGGTCGGTTCCCCCTTCGCCGTATAATTTTTAACCGTCAGATTACCATTTAACCCCAACTGCAAAAAAGATGAATCAAAAACAAATTTATCAACTCCACTAACATCATTGTTAAATACAACCGTCCCAGTTCCGCTAATATTTAAATTAAAATCACTTTCAACAGAGCTGATGGCATCATTAAAGGTAATCGTTCCATCATCTTCCGTAATCAGATTCAAAGTACCTCCATTCATAGTTATGGCATTGCTAGCATACTCAAAAGTAGTTTCTTCTTCAGTATCAGTATCGGTATCGTCTACTCCGTTTTCAATCAAGCCTTCACTTTCATCATCATCATCATCTTCTTCTTCATTGTCTTCCACCACGGACGTAGCAATCTGGTTGCCTAAAAAGACAACATCCTGTCCGCGGGCGATAATATCGACATTACCATTGGAATAGATCGCACCACCAGCCGAATACTCACCTTCGCCGCTGGTCATCACATAAACCGTATTATTGTAAAAACTCGTGTTAATCAGGGTCAGAGTTTCCCCCCCCACATTGGCAATCGCTCCACCGTAAGCATTACCACTGTCAGTCACCGTTACGGTATTATTGCTGAATACGGAATCTGAAATTTCACCGATCAAACCACTGTTATAGATAGCACCACCATAGACACCCGCATTATTTTCAAAGGCACTCCCGGATATATGCCCAATCTTCTCAGAATTGATCAGAGCCCCCACAAAATTCGTCAATGACAGATTTTCAAAATTAACGCTATCATCACTATCATTGTCATAATCAATACCAAAACCGGCCACTTCTAACCCGCTAAGGGTGTGAGAATCACCGGCAATGGTAAAGCCCCCCGACTTAATTAACACCTTTTTTTCCAATTCAATATCAGAAGTAAGCGTTACATCCTCTCCTTTCTCAATAGCACTTTTCAGCTCTTCTTCTGTCGACACGTCACCAGCCTGAGCCACCCCAGCAAAACAACACAGAGCGACTGCGCCCCCAATAGTAAAATAAAACTTACCCATACGGCAATCCCCCTATAAAACTAAATAATGACCGATTCTAACATCACTTAAAAACTACAGAAAAAACATTTTCCTACATAGTACATAAAGAAAGTAAAAAAAGCCTAAAAAACAGGCTTTTTTTATATACATGTCAGAAAAGAAAGCTATCTGCGCACAGGTATCTACACATTAAACAGGAAATTCAGCAGATCTCCGTCCTGAACGATATAGTCTTTTCCTTCCAAACGCATTTTGCCTGCCTCCTTACAAGCCTGTTCGCCGCCATATTTCACGAAGTCATCATAAGAAATGGTTTCTGCCCGGATAAAACCACGCTCAAAATCCGAATGGATAATCCCGGCGCATTGCGGTGCTTTTGAGCCTTTGACAAAAGTCCAGGCATGCACTTCCTTTGGTCCAACCGTAAAATAAGTTTCAAGCCCGAGCAATTTATACCCCTCCCGGATAATTTTGGCCAATCCGGTTTCTTCCAATCCAAGAGCAGACAGAAATTCTTTTTTCTCCTCTTCAGATTCCAGTTGTGCCACCTCTGACTCGATTTCCGCCGAAATAATCACCGCCCGCGCATTTTCGGCCTCGGCTTTTTCCATAACCCGCCAGGAAAACTCATTACCCTCCGCAGCAGACTCTTCATCAACATTGCAAACATAAAGAACCGGCTTGGAAGTCAGCAGCTGCAACATTTTATATTCCTTAAGCGCCTCTTTGTCGCTTGCCTCCGGCATCGCCGTCCGTGCCGGCTTTCCGGCTTTCAGCGCAGCAATGATCGGTTCAGCTACCACCAACCTGATTTTAGCTTCTTTGTCACCACCACGGGCTTTTTTAACTGTCTGATCCATACGTTTTTCCAACGATTCAAGATCGGCAATCATCAACTCTGTTTCAACAATCTCGGCATCGCGGATCGGATCAACCGAACCTTCGACATGGGCAATATTATCATTTTCAAAGCAGCGCAGCACATGAACAATAGCATCAACCTCGCGGATATTGGCCAAAAATTGGTTGCCAAGCCCTTCGCCTTTTGAGGCTCCTTTGACCAACCCGGCAATATCGACAAATTCGAGCTGTGTCGGCACTACGTTTTTTGGCTGCACCATTTCCACCAGTTTGTCAAGCCTTTTATCCGGCACTGCCACCCGGCCGGTATTCGGCTCAATCGTACAAAACGGAAAATTTGCCGCCTGTGCCGCAATCGTCTGCGTCAAAGCATTAAACAACGTCGATTTACCAACATTTGGTAATCCGACAATTCCGCAGTTAAATCCCATCAGCTACACTCCTTTTACATCTTACCAAAAATTTTCCGTTTTACTTCCCATTCAAAAACAACCACCGGTTTGAACTCACCTTCATTTTTCCGCAGAAGAGGTTTTGCCGAACATCATTCCCAAAAGATTGGAATAGACACCCATCCCTTTTTCCAGCAACACCGGCAGGGTTTTTGTAATCGTGTTAATTGCCGCCGCAATCAGTTTTTCATCTGCTTTAGAAAAGCCGCCCAACACATAATTCACCACCTCGCCGCCAGTTCCTTGCGGATGCCCGACTCCGATCCGTATCCGGTGATATGCAGGAGTTATCACCGCATCAATGGACTTCAGCCCGTTATGTCCGCCAGCACCGCCTCCGGTTTTGGCCTTCAACCGACCGCAGGGCAGATCCATGTCATCATGGATAACCACAATTTCCGACGGTAGTATCTTATAAAAAGCCGCCACCTTAACCACCGAATTTCCGGATAAATTCATATATGTTTGAGGTTTTAAAAGATAGACTTTTTCGTCACCGATTCGCCCCTCGGCAATTAAGCCGTCAAATTTATTTCGGAAAGGAGAAAAAGAAAAATCTTCGGCAATGGCATCAACCGCCATAAACCCAGCATTATGACGGGTTTTGGCATATTCCGCTCCCGGATTTCCCAAACCGACAATCAAAAACATAGCCTTCTCCACACAAAAAAGCCTGCTTAGCGAAACCGTTTGCCCCAAACAAAGGCAACAGCCGAAAAACAGGCTTTTATCCAAGCTTATTTTCTTAAAAAGTCAACATGGATCGGACGGTCACTGACCGGATGGAACTGCACATCCTGACAACTGACCTTGTATTTTTTGCCGTCAACGACAACCTCAATATCGGCATCATAAAAACCAACCATATCCAGTGCCTTCTCCAGTTCAACCGGATGCAGGCTGATCATAACCGGCTCCTGTTTGCCTCCATAAATAACAGCGGGAACACGACCCTCGCGACGACATGCCCGAGCTGCCCCCTTACCTGCTTTTTCGCGCTTTTCAGCATTAAAAGTAATATCTGCCATATCAAAAAATCCTTATAATGAAATTGACTTCAACACCGACCGGCCTCCAGGGGTGCCTGCCAGCTGACTGTGTTCATACAACTTTATTTCTGTTTTTTCAAGCGTTTTTTAAACAACCTTTCTTTGTTTTT
>CAYXBH010000009.1:14705-18919 GCA_964463185.1 uncultured Azospirillum sp.
TACAACTTTATTTCTGTTTTTTCAAGCGTTTTTTAAACAACCTTTCTTTGTTTTTCACCTCGAATTGAAAATAAGTACAAAAAAAGCAAACCCTTTTTCTATAAGGTTTGCTTTTTTTCTGAACCAATAACCGGTTACCTCATCTTATACCACGACCGCTCCGTTGACTAAGTCATTTCCCTCCGGAGTTTTCCGTTACCACAAGAACTTGTTTCAACATCATCTTTTTCCGCCAGTACAAAAAAGTAAAATTTAAACCACATTCCAGGCGTATATTTTATCATAACCACAACCAGCGGCGTAAACAATATCACCTGCCTGATATCCTTCCGGTAAATGATACAAAAAGCCGTACACACATCCACAACCATCAGTACGCCGTACAAACCAACGCCCCTTGTCATAGTAGATCAGAACCAACTGGCAGGAGGCATCCCTCTGATAAAAATAAGCAGAAACAATCTCGCTGCATGAGGGTAAAACCGTAATTTTACTGCCGCACACCGGATCCTGACCTTTTGTTTCAGACAAGTAACCGAACAAACCTTTTTCGTTTTTGGCAAAAGACAATCCGCCATCCCTGGCTACAACCCGAACAACCTGCTTCATTGAAAGCAGATCATGGAAAAAAGCCGCAATTTTATTTAATACTTTCATAAATTATATAATTAATAATTAAACTATTGAAATCAACATACACACCGACAGATGTTTTGTCAATATTTTTGTATACAAAACAACCTATTCAAAACACAAACCCGCAAACAAAACAGCTCTCTTATAAAAAGGGAGCTGTTTTGTTTCTAACCGCATTAGATCAGCATCGTATCCAACAGATCTTTACAATAGGCTCTCAAATCCGGATTTTCCATCAGCGAAAGCTTCAGATTTGCTTTGGCCAGATCTGCATTGGTACCACAGTCAAAGCGCAGGGTATCACACAACACGCCGGTCAGTTTCATGCCGCGTTCTGCTGCCAGACCTGCAGCATCCGCCAAATTGATCTCTCCATTGGTTCCTTTTTCAACTTCCGGCAAAACATCCATAATTTCATTCGGCAAAATATACGGTCCCATGCTGGCATAATTGGAAGGCACTTTATCCAAAGGCGGTTTTTCTATTTTTCCTTTCGCCCGGACAATTCTTCCATCTCTGACGGCTCCGATCAAAGCCCCGTAGCGAACCATTTGTTCACGCGGAAATTCCATAATATTTTCTACCATGCCGCCTTCTTCTTCATAAACGTCAAGCAACTGTCGGAGAATCCCCTTGCCACCATGGACGTTAATATAAACATCATCCGGCCACATGACCACAAAATCTCTCTTGCCAACAATATCTTTTGCCATCAGCACGGCATGTCCATTACCTTTAGGCTCGCTCTGCTCGGCAAAATGAAAACGCATACCGTCCGGAATAATTTTTTTGACGGCAGCCAAAAGATCCTGTTTCCCCTTTTCTTCCAGATGTTTTTCCAGCCATGGATAAGGAGCAAAATAGCTCTCAAACAGATATTTGCAGGACTGATCGCTGTAAATAAAAACAACATCCTTGATACCTATTTCAGCACAGGCATCAATCGCATACTGGATAATAGGTAGATTGTTTAAGGTCAAAAAGCCTTTGTGTAAAACTTTTGTTGCAGGCAGATTGCGTGTTGACAATCCGGCCACGGGAAGAATGCAAACTTCAGGTTTTTTATACATTAAAATCTCCAAATAATAACTCTGATATTAATACCCAGCACTATAGCATAAAAAACCGATTCGACAAGCCCAATCTACTACTGCTTCACAATTATTCCACCGCTTTCGGAACCGCCATAATTCCCGCGCCGGACACCGCCGCCGCCGACATTTTCATCGCTCTCACCAGAGAAATCGAGTACCCGGACTTTTTGGTCTTTTACAGCAGCTTCTGCCCGCTGGATATCGTCCAGATCCCGACCGACCATAACCGTCTTGCCGCCACTTGAAATCTGTCCGGTGTTTTCTTCCATCTTGCGCTTAATTTCCCGCTCGTGCAGCCATTTGACATAAGCTCGTTCATCGGCACTGACTTTTGCCTCCGTATAGTCTTCCATGTCAGCCACGGCCTTTTCCATTTTTTCCAACTCGGACAAAGCATCCTGGCGGCTATTGTCAAACTTCTTGAAATAAAATTCCAGCTGGACGACATCTTTCAGATTCTGCAAAGAAATATTGTCTTTAGCCACCTCACCGTTAATATCGTCGATGGCTGCCAGACTTTCATCAATCCGTCTTTGCCAACTAAGAATTTTCTGGTCTTTACCGGGATAAAAGCTCGTATTGATTGCCGCCAGCCTTTTTTCAAAAGCGCCCATCTTATCCAAACTGTCAGAGGAAAGCTTTTCAGCTTTGTTATAGCTTTCAAAGACAACATTATAGCTCTCGCTAATACGCAATTTAACGTCTTTTAAATGAACACGTTCAAATTCCGCAACAATTTTTCTGACTTCGTCTTCTGCTTTTTTATTCTGCTCTTGCAAACGGGCAATCACACCATCATCAATACCGGTCATATTATTCTTGGCATAAATTTCTTCCAACAGGGCATAGACGGCATCTATGTTCTTATCAATCGTCTGATATTGTTCCTGCGTGCTTTTATCTGTTGCCAGTTTGCTGAATTCATCAAAATCGGAAACAAGTTCATCCAGTGTCTTGGCCGTATTTTGTGCCTTGGCCTGCTCCGCATCCATTAGGGTGCGATATTTCTCAACCCGCGCCTGCTCCTGCTCTTTGGCTTCCTTCTCTTTTTTAGCCCAGTGTTCGTCAAAAACTTTGGTTACCTTGCTGACATCAACATCCAACATCGGCGTGTTGATTGATCCGCTGTACGAAAAATCAAAACCGGGAACTTTTGCATCCAGGAAAGAAACATGGAAAACGGCATTGTTTGTCCAGCTCCGCAGGTTGCCGTCGGCAGTAAAATCGATATTGATATTACTACCCTCAATATATCCGCCGGAAACAGCATACTGCCCCTGCGTCAAACGGACTTCCCCACTCATGGTGTCAAACAAGGCATCTCCCTGCCCGAGCGCATCTCTGACCATAACAGCAAAACCATCGGACACTTCACGGTTCACCAGATCGGCTTCTATTTTGCCGAAATTCCAACCTTTGATAACCACTTTTTCGATATCAAACTTGATCGTTCCCGACAATTCTGTCATCAAGGTTTCCTGCGAAAACGCAGAAGTATCAAATTCAATATCGGAATTCAGTACGCCACGAGTCAGACCGTACACACTGCCGCTCCAGCTTTTTTTGCCGATAGTATAACCCCGAACACTGAATTTGCCGTTCAGGCGTGTCCCCTGCGGAATATCAAGACTGAACTCCCCTTTAAAATCACCACCCGAATGTTTTCCCTGATATTTTGCCAGTTTCAAAACACCACTTTGTAACAGAATCTGCCCCGAGTTCTCGGTAAAGGCAATATTGTTGAAAGACAGGCGGTCAGCCGTAAATGTAGCATTCAGATCCCAGTTTTTCAGCCAGTCATAATTCAGTAGCTGCTGGCTTAAACGCGGACGAACAATAAAGGTTGCAGACTGTGGCGAATTGCGGAAATCGTTTTTGTTTTCTTTCTGCTGTGCATTATATAAAAACTTCTCAAATTCAAAACTATTAACATTCAGATTTGCTTTAACCTGATTGCGACCGTCTTTTTCCTGATAAATCAGGTTTCCGGTAAAATTATTACCCCCAATACTCATATCCAGATTGCTGAATATGGCAAGTTTGCCACTGGTCTTAACGGCCGCCGACATTTTAAACAGCCCAAGCGGATAATTCGGCTTGTAATTGATGGCAAAACGATTCAGCATACCAACAAAATCCGGCGCTTTGACCTCCGTTTTCCCATTGAGATAATAAATATTATCGCGATAGGTTATCTCCCCCTGATAGGCTGCATCAATATTTCCTAGCTGGACAACGCTTTTGGTCGCCACCCGATCGAAATCGCCGGTAACCACACCAGAAGCGGAAAAACGTTTCAGTTCCTGCCAATCAACATTTCCGGGTTTAATGTCAAATTTATCCAGGAAAGAAGTCACATCTCTGATTTCCGTCTGATATTTCATGTTCTTAACTTGTGGTTGTTGACCAAAACCGCTCAATTCTCCTTTAAAAGAGAAATCGCCGGTTGCCACGCTTTTAACCGACAGGTCGGACACCTGCATA
>CAYXBH010000009.1:19019-20202 GCA_964463185.1 uncultured Azospirillum sp.
AAAAGAGAAATCGCCGGTTGCCACGCTTTTAACCGACAGGTCGGACACCTGCATAACACCATTACGGACATCTGCCTCCATTTTAAACTGTTCAAAAGGTATTTTCTCAAAAATACCGGCACCAAGAGACACCCGGAACTGAACGTTGGTATCTTTCAAAAAAGCCAGTTTCCCGAAACGGTATTGTAGCCGCTCACGCCAGCTTTTTCCGCTGACATTGGCAGGCAGGGATACAATATAATTGTCAAAATTGATGTTATCGCCGTCCACAATCACAAACCATCGGGTTTTATCGTTGCGGACAATACCTATTTTGCCATTAATGGCCGTTTTATCCACCATCAGGTCAAAAGGCGCAATTTTAATGGTATCCGTCGTTCCTTCCATCGTCGCGGAAAAACTGGCCTTTTTGTATGTTCCCTGAACAATCGGTTCAATCCCCAGTTCAAGCCATTGAGAAAATTTGCCGAAATCACTCATACTGGAAGTCAAGTTGAAATTATAGGTCATCTTTTTCTCAACACTGAACACCTCACCGGCAAGTTTGGCCGATGCCTTGCCCGGCATGGTCGCGCTCAGGTTCTGAATTTTCAGGACATTGTTCATAAAATCAACGCTCAAATCAAAATCGCGGATTACCTGTCCCTTATAAAGGGTTTTTAGAGCCCTAAGATCGGCAATGACGTCAAAATTGAAGTCGGGAATATAATTTTCTTTCCGGTCAAATTTTTTAACAAAATCGCGGATCACACGGAGAAATGGTTCCAACTCAAATTCCGTCATATTAAACACCGCATCGATCCGCCGGCGTTCCATACCGTTATCCCCTATTTTCTGCTCTTTTCTCGGTATCAGGATATTACCCGCACCGGCGCTGCCACCGTATTTGACCACGATATTTCCCAGACTGATTTGGCTTTTATCGGTCTTCAGCTCCATCGACAAAGCCAGCGGATATTCATATTCTTCCGAAACATTAAGATCTCTGAAATTGGCATTAAAGAAATTGACAGGGTTTTGCGATTCAAAAATCAAATTCCCATTAATGGCGTCATTACTTAAAAGTATCGTCCCGTCAAAACGAACATAGCTGTCCGACTGCGGGTGACTGAGAACAGCATTGACCGACGTGGCAAAGCTGTCAGAAAACTGCCCGAGAGAAATGGCAAAACCGCCCGGATTA
>CAYXBH010000010.1:0-19232 GCA_964463185.1 uncultured Azospirillum sp.
TCCTGCTCTGAAAAAAGAAGATATTATGAAAAACTTAGAAACAACAAAAAAAGATATTGAATATATATATTTGCAGAAACCATTAAAAACAAATATATCAATAATACGTCAATCTACTTTCCGTAATGGATGAGAGTTTATATTGAACTGTAATCTGGTATTCTTTTTTATAAATTTGGTCATCAAACAAGAAATTATGCCAGAATCCAGCCCTCTACTTAAAAAGTATTTTATATGTTACATCGGCTTATGTGTTTCGTTCAATAGACTTTTCCAAAATATTGAAAACATTACGGTAGAAATGACCAAATGTAACTCTCGTAAAAAAAAGCCTAAGCCTGCCAAATTCGTATGGAAATTGGCTTGTCCTCGCTGGAAAACGAATGCGCCTCTCGAGGACTGAATTGGGAGTAAGTGGTCGAACAATGGACGCGGGAAAAAAACAAATTTAAAGAAGGTTTTGAAAATGAAAAAATGATAATTTCAGAGAAAGATAAAGAAGTATCTGGTAACTAAAACACCTTTATCTGGGAATATCTGGTAAGATGAAAGAAGGTAGTATGCTAAGAATAAAAGATATTACAATTACACCGGATATGTTGAACAAAATTACCGAGATAGATCAATTTATTGGTTCTTGGCGTTCGGATGTGTTAAAATTAACTCCAGCTGAGCTAAGGGGTATGAAACGAGTTGCCACAATAGAATCTGTTGAGTCTTCCAATAGAATAGAAGGCAATAAGATGACAAATGCCGAGATTGAAGAGTTGTTTAGCCATATTAACAAAAAATCTTTTAGTTCCAGAGATGAAGAAGAAGTTGCCGGCTATTCGGATTTGATTAATACCATATTTGAAAACTATGAAGATATTCCTTTAACTGAAAACTATATCAAGCAATTACACCAAATACTCTTAAAATATTCATCAAAAGATGAACGTCATCGCGGAGAATATAAAACAGATTCCAATAGAGTTGCGGCATATGACGCATCTGGTAAAGAGATTGGCACTATTTTCGAGACGGCCATTCCGTTTGACACGCCGAGACTCATGCGAAAGTTAATGCAATGGACAAATGACACATTCAAGGATCGCTTTTTGCATCCTATCATCACCATTGGTGTGTTTATCGTACATTTTTTATCTATTCATCCGTTTACGGATGGAAATGGACGCATGTCTCGCGCCTTAACGGTTCTTTTGATGCTTAAAAACAACTACAGCTACATGCCTTATGCATCTATGGAATCTAGTATTGAGGCAAGTAAGAATGCTTATTATAGAGCGCTTCGCTGCACACAAAAAACTATATGGAGTGACCAAGTGGATTACGAACCATGGTTATCATTTTTTGTGATTTCTTTACAGAAGCAAAAAAGAGTATTAGAAGATAAAATTCAAAATTTGCAAAAAGCAAATACGGACAAGTTATCATCCACAGCACATGAAATTTTAGATTTGTTTGCAGAAAAAACGAAATTAAGTATGCCGGAGATTGTTCAAAAAACAGGTAAAAATGCTGAAACAATTAGAAAATCGGTTCAAAATCTTGTAAAGAAAGGATTTTTAACAAAATTGGGAACGACCCACGGAGTTTCTTATATTCTAAAAAAATGATATAAATTCTAATATTGTGTTTAAAGCCTCACATAGTTGAGGCTTTTTTCATATCTGAAAGGAAATACAATGAAACTGAGCGATAACACCGGAGATGTTATAAACCATGATGAGCTTAGTCAAGAAGAACAATAAACCGCCGGAAGCTATTACCAGAGAAATGGGAAAGAAATGAAAGATAGCAACCGCCTCAGTTTGAGATTGCGTTTGTATTATCCGGCTCTGTGAGCCATTGTTTCACTGTGCAAATCTCTTAACGAATTTGTGCCTATTCTAATTTTGAAACTCTCCGCAAAACGGGCAAGGCAAAAAAATAGCGTTTGTCTGAGTTTTCAAACTCGTGCTTCTATATTAGACAAGCTATTAATTGTCGGTGTTGAGACTAAAAAAATCTTTTTTCTTTTGTTAAAGGTTGCGGTTCTGCGTTCTGCCAACAAAATTGGATCGCCTTCACCGTCAATGTCTTGAAGATAACCATCGACTTCTTCTATAAACAGGTAACGCGCCGGCATAGAACACAAACCAACTGCAAAGTTAGCTCCGGTCATGGCCAATACACCTCCTTGAAAATACTTGGAAAGCATCATATTACCCTTGTCTCCTTGAACGAGGCAAACTCACTAGATTTCTAAAGGCCGGACAATCTTCAATCAAAGGCTCTATTCTTTGGCGAGAGTTACGTTTGGCCATTTCCACAGTTGGGGAGACAGCCATTATCGGTCTGGGAGCTTTGTGCATAATATATCCAAGCCAGTTGTCGCACTATGTTCCGCCAATTTGTGTGCATTTCATAAAAACAACCTTTTGCACCGAACTTTTAGGCGATAAACAATCCATAATCTCTCTTAAATAAGGTGTGTGTACAGTTCGCCAACGTCCCGGCTCAGAAGCAGATTTTGATGACAACATTCGGTATTTATCTGCCCATTCCGAAACCGACATATAAGAATCCGGCTCTACTCCTTTGAAAAACTCTTCTTCTATAAAAACTTCAACGTCAAAGCTCTCGTTCAACAAGTTCTTTGCTTTCAGATACGAGTTTTCGGACATACTCATCTAATACCACCACAGTTTTGTATTCATTTGTTTCCAAATCGGTGGCAATAAGAGCACTATAACGGACCGGAAAAGAAACAAATAAATCACGCAAAGACCGTCCGAGGTTAAAAGCATGCATTCTGGCTTTCTTACGGTCAATCGTTTCTTCTGTCATTTTTTAAGTTTGGCCTTGGCAATCATGGTCCGATAGTAAATATCAGCAGTTTTGGTCTGTTGAAAGCTTGAAGGGTTAACCTTACTGTTCTCATTTCCATGTTCAAAAAAACTTTCCGGATGCCGAGATTTGCTCGGATCAGTATTTTGTAACCATTCTTGATTGGCTTTTTCAACATCTATCTTGCCGTCATTGGTTTTATGAATACGCCCGGTTTTTACCTCCGTTTGCACCGCATTAAGATGAACGCCACGAATCTTGGCATATTCCCGCATTGATACTTTCTGCCCCATGTTTCATTCCCACAAAAGAAAAGAAGCCCAAATTCAAATTTGGACTTCTTTTTAAAAGTTATTTTATTCTGCTAGTAAATTATTTTCTTTCAAATAATTTTTGAATGCTTCTCTTATTCTAAGGTTTCTATCTTCTATATCTTTCTCCACAAAATCATCTTTTTCAGATATATCCAATAATTCGCCAATATGTGTTCCTTCTTTTATTATCTTTCCTTTTTCATATCCTTGATAATATTTTTTCTTATCTCCAAACCGATAATCTGAAGCCCTAATATTAATCTTTTTTTCTAAAAGGGCTTTATTTCCAAGAGATTCCAAATTGTTTGTATTTTTTAACGATTTTTCATTTTCTTGTCTGTTTCTGGCAAAAATATGTTCTATTTCGAGAGGTAATTCCAAAGGTAACATTTCTTGTTTTGTATTTTTAAAAGCCCACCATGTCAACATTGATTTTGTGAGAGGTCTTCTATTTGAAAAATCATATGTATCATATTGAGTCAATAAGGTAATAGGATTAAATTTAAAGCCCTCAAAGGAAATATCCTTTCCATTAATAATATTTAACATTTCAGCATAAATAGGAGTTCTTAACGCATTCACTCCTGAATTTGTAAGAGCATATCCCCAGATAAAAGCAATAGTTTTATCTAAAAATTGAGCAAACTTTTCATTGTCCCAATTATTTTTATTCTGCATAAAATATACGGATATAAAATATGTCCACATTCCATTTGGAGCATAATTCAAAACAAAAAGATTTCTTAAAACATCTTCACTATCGAAACGTTCTGAGCTCAAATTATATACATCTTCCCAAAATGATGCCAAATCTTTTAAATTATCAAATACGTAATCTTGCTTTAGAAGCGAATATTGATCCTTTTCATAAAATTTTCTTAAAGCTTCTGTTGTTGAGGATTTGTTACCTTGTTTGGCTCGTTCATAGTACATATACCTTGTGAACAGTTCATCCATTGGAGTTCCCGTTTGAGGATGAAATATCTTTTCGACTTTTTCTTCTAGGACTTTCCAGTCTTGTATAAATATGTCTTTTTCATTTTTCTGAGAATAATATTTATACAACTGAGATTTAAAAATGTCTGCGTCAGATAGCGGTTTTCCTCTATCATTAAGAGTGGAAAAAATTCTCAAAGCCGTGTTCTGAGATTCTGCTTCTATAGGTAATAAAATACAGTTCTTGAGTATTCTAGTTGGAAGATACGAAAAATAGCTAGGATAAAAACGAAGAAATTCATCTATTTTTTGTTGAAAATATCTGTAATTTGATGCGTATTTACTTCGCATGTTTTTAGTAGCTATACCTGTTTTTAATATTTCTAAAAATTCATTTTTATCATCATCTGAGGCCACTTCTGAATTTATTTTTAAAGCATCTTTCTGAGGATTATCAAATTCATCTGTTTTCCATATGCATCTTTCAATATTACGAGAAGTTGCAATCGAATTACTATCTCTCATATTACCAAAACAGGCATAAAAAGCCCTTAATAAAAGCATTAAGGTCGTCAATCTTTGTTGTCCATCAATAACTTCCATTTTATTGTTATTTTTAAAAGTTACAATAGGACCAAGAAAATACTCCTCTGCACTATCAAATTTACTACAATCATTATCAGGAAAAGCAAATAAAAATATATCTTCCCATAAAGTTTGACACTCATCTTCACCCCATGCATAGGGTCTCTGATAATCAGGAATAAGAAAATCTGTATTTTTTCCACTAAACAAATCCAAAATGGTCTTTTGGTCTACATTTAATTTTGACATTTATTTTTCCTCTAATAAAAGTTATTATGTATAAATGTATTTTAAAGCACTATATAAAAATACAATCCTTATTTTTTTCACTCTGTTCCATAAACATAGTATTTACAGACTATAAAAATGTTTTACCATTAAATCAAATCAATATTAACCAATCATAAATTCATAAATGTAGTATGTTCAAAGTGTTAAATTATCTTTAAAGGGAATTTTATGACGATAAAAAGGTGTTTTAGTTGCTGTTGCCAGAAAGAAGAGTATAATATGAAAAGGAGCAATCAAATGGACAGGAATAGTTTCAGTTCCATTGACCTGGTGTAATGATTGTTAAACAAAAATACTATGTTTTGTGGAACAGATGTGTATTAAAAAAGTATATTATGAATAGAAAGTCAATAGAAATAAAACTTTTAATCTTTGTTTTATGTTTCTGCATGCTTTTATGTAAAACGTAAATCATATATATCATCAGTTGTATAATTTTATGACTGTCGTTTTTCACAGAATCAAATACGAGGGGATAAATTTGATGAGAAAGATAAATCGGATTTACGATCCTTACCGATATTTGCAACGGAATTTTTCCGTAATCTCATAGCAAACCAGACACCGGCTTTAGCAGCCGTTTAAAAAAAGCAATAAAAAACCCGGCATAAAAAACTTCTCCTATTAAATGATTTAAGCCGTCATTGGAATTACCGCCTGCTTATAATCTTTTCCGTTCTCGGTGTTTATTTTTCTCTTCTTTCTCGCGAAATGCTTTTTCCAAATCTATTCCGTGCATATTGGCCAACGAACACAGGTAGATAAAAACATCAGCTAACTCTTCAGCCATATCGCCGACCTTTGAACCGGAGCCGATGCTGCCTGTTTTTGAGTTTTTACGTACGGCAGAAATCACTTCGCTGCATTCTTCCGCAAATAGGCAGCATTCGTAAAATTTATCTGTCATATTAAATCCTCTTTCCTGTTTCATCTTCAAGACATATTCCTGAAAATCTTTTAGTGTCGGCTCTTTTTTTAATTCCAAAGATATACCCTTTTGCTCCTCAACTTTAAGTATACCCGTTTTCTACGTTATAGTCGACAAAGTCCGGGAATACATCAAACCATCTTTTGTTTTGTTATGATATTTCTCATTAAAAAATTAAAATTTCAAAATTTCATTATCTGCGGGAACAAGAACATTATTTAACTTCATCTGCTTTATATCATTTCTTGTTACTGTCAAATGACTGACCGTATCCATGTGGCTGGCAATAATTACGGCTTTAGGGGCATAGTCGGACAATGTCCGGACATCTTCGTCATTCATGATAATCCTTTCTCCGTTAAGCAAGGTTGCTCCGCAGGCATTAACGACAATTACATCCGGCGCAAATTTATCTATTGCCTCGATAACTTCTTCACACCATATTGTATCACCGGCAATATAAAGCGTTTTTTCATTTTTTGCCTTGAAAACAACTCCCATGGCATCGTAGGCCATATTAACCTGTTCGCACAAAGGCTTAACGATTTCTCTTTTACCATGCTGACCGAATGTTTTATAAAGCGTAACCCCGTCAAATTCCGTTCCCGTTACTGCGACAATCCTTACATCTTTAAAACCCAGCGCCCGGACTTGTTTTAAATCTTCCTCGCTCTGAACGAAAAAGGGGATATTTTTATCAAGAGCACGAGCGGCAAATTCGTCCCAGTGATCAGGATGAAAATGTGTTAACATAATTGCATCAACATCAACAATTTTTTCAACGCTTAAAGGAAGTTCTACTCTTGGCTGACGTACGTCGGCGTTTGCGGCCATATCAAAACCCGGCATATATTCTTTTGGCATTAATCACGGGTCTATCAAAAATTTTTTATCATTATATGTTATGATAAGAGTTGCATTTCTAATCTGGTGTATAAACATATTATTTACTCCTTTTCCAAATCTGCTATGGCTTTTTTTAAATGTTCCGAATATTTTTGAATAAAGTTAAGGGCAAATTTAATTTCTTTCTCATCAAATTGTTTAAAAAATTCCATATCTTTGCTATTCCATTCCTGATGTATTTTTTCGTGGGCATGAAGAACTGCCTGCCCAAGATCGGTTAATGTATAGTAGACTTCTTTTTTATTTTCGTCGCGGGTATAAGTTATAATGGCACCTTTGCTAATCAGCTTTTTTATCATTTTACTGATTCCGCCCCGTGTCATATTTAATGATTGAGATATTTTAGTTACATTGGGATTTTCGATCTTCCCTATACACTCAATACAATGCATTTCCGTAATTGTGCAGCCGGATAAAACAGGTTCCGCATGGTTCTTTAATGCATTATTGATAAGTTCAAATGTATTTAACAATGTGGAAAGTGTTGTATTGAGGTTTTGTGTCATAATTTTTCCGGTATTGTTTCCGTGTTAACAATATTCATATAACCACTTTTGTTTACTTGTCAACAAAATATTTTTAATTAAAAGCAGACAGAAACCTTTAAATTTAAGTCGGGACAAAATGATAATTTCAATATTGTGTGAAATTTCCGCTTTTTTAATATGCTAAAAACGCGATTTTAAAATTTATAATATGTGAATTTGCCCCCACGAGTTCAAATCTCTCTCGGGCTCTTTACCACTATAAAAAAGCCTCCGCAAGGGAGGCTTTTTTATAGTGGTGATCCCAACGAGATTCGAACTCGTGTTACCGCCGTGAGAGGGCGATGTCCTAGGCCACTAGACGATGGGACCGTTTTTCGTGTTTGTTTGTAATCTAATTTTTTATTTATGGCAAGCTTTTTTTCATTAAAAATGCTATTTGCTGTCTACCCTTGATTTTGCCTGCTTTAAAGACGAAACATCGATACTTTAGAAAACAGCCGGGCAAAAAAGCACCCGGCAATTTTCTCTTTTTTTAAATTACATTCCGACGCAGTCATCTTGCATTTTTAGAATTTCCTCACTTATTCCGGTATTTTGGCTGCGAGTGCTTTTTCCCAAGTGGTCAGGCCGATCAGATTCCAGTCTACGGGAATATTCTCTACAATTTTCATATCCGCAAAATAGCTGTCTTTGATATTGTCGCCGACCAGCGTTTCCACCATCACCACTTCTTTTGCTTTTTTCAGTTTCTCCCGGATATCGGGATGGATATAATCCAAAATGATTTTTTGTTTATGATTGCGTAAGAATACGGCATGATCCTTGCCATCGTATATAATTTGCGGTGATGCCGGGTTATCTTTTTTGGCAGAGAGGAAAATATAGAGTTCTCCCCCGTCTCCCTCGGCAACTACAAATTTCTTTTCCGTTACATATTCGCTCACAGCTTAGTCTCCGGCTTATCCATTTTGCTTTTTGGCCTGCATAAACATATTTTGAATATTTTTGGTCATTTTCCGGGCTTTGGATTTCAGTTCTTCCTTAACCTGATATACGGGAACCGAGGCTACCACTTTGCCGTCGTTGTCATAGCGGTTGACAACCGTGCCCGTGTAGTGACCGTCTTTGTCATAAAGCTTTTCACCGGCTTCCCGCTGGGCGATCATAAAATGAGTGGCCGACATAACCATCGCATTAAGAGCCGTCCGCTCGCTGTTTTCCGGTCCGCCGACATGGCGCTCGCCGATCATTCCATATGCACCACCCATGGCTGTCACGGCTTGCAGACCACCAGCAAGCACACGGCCGGTTGTTTCGGCATTTTCGATGGTTCCCATCCCCTGCAGAGTTTTATAAGCAAGAAAAGCCGCGGCCAGGTGTTTGACTTTTACGTTTCCAAGCACTTTTTGGTTTAAGACGTGCTTATCCAGCCTATCCAAAAATTCTTGCATTCTTTTGATCGTATTTTTGCTTTCGCCCGATTTCATTTTAGGCTCTCCTTTACTTATCGTTCTTTTAGGTTAAGATAGCATATTAGACAAAAAAGTCAACGGTAATCACCTACCAGTTGACGAGATGTTCCAGCCAGGCATCGACAAAAGCGACGCGCCGATTCTGGTAATCTAGATAGTAGGCATGTTCCCACACATCTATGGTCAAAAGGGGGAGCAGCCCGTGGGCAAGCGGTGTATCGGCGTTTGAAGTTTTTACCACTCGCAAGGTGCCATTGCCTTCCACCAGCCACGCCCAGCCGCTGCCAAACTGGGAAACAGCCGCCGCTTTGAATTCTTCTTTGAACTTTTCGACCGAACCGAAATCGTGGATCAGACGCGCTTTCAACTTTTCTTTTGGCTCACCGCCACCATTTTTGCGCATGGACTGCCAGAAAAACTCATGATTCCATGCCTGAGCGGCATTATTAAAGATTCCGGACGTTTCCGGGTTACCGGCGGTTGAACGGATAATTTCCTCCAGTCTCATTGTTTCGTACACGGTACCTTTTATCAAATTGTTCAGATTATCGACATAAGTTTTGTGGTGTTTGCCATAGTGGAACTCCATTGTTTTTTGGGAAATATAGGGTTCCAGGGCACTGCTGTCATAAGGCAAAGGGGGCTGTTCAAACGACACTTCTCTTCTCCTTTTTTGTTTTTTTCATTGTTTGTATATAAGCACAGCTGACATTCTTTCATCAAGTTGATTTTAAAAAATATCCAGACAATTAAAAAATCTTGTTAATAATTGTTAACTTTTCCTAAAAAAGGTTAACATTTGTTATTTTGTCATGTATGATTGAGGAAAATATGAGAGCGTTTAAAGGCAAGGAGGTTTGATATGCGCGTTTTACTGGTTGAAGACGACTATGCTGTTTCCCAAAGCATTGAAACCATGCTGAAAAAAGAGGGAATGATTATTGATACCACGGATTTGGGTGAAGACGGGCTGGAAATTGGCAAGCTTTATGATTATGACATTATCATTCTTGATCTGATGTTGCCGGATATGAACGGCTATGAAGTTTTAAAACGACTGCGGTCGGCTAAGATAGATACCCCGGTTCTCATCCTTTCTGGCCTAACGGAACCTGATAAAAAAGTCAAGGGGCTTGGCTTTGGTGCCGATGATTATCTGACCAAACCATTTGACAGAGCCGAACTTTTAGCCCGTATTCAGGCTGTCGTTCGCCGTTCGAAGGGGCATGCAAACTCTATTATCCGAACCGGTGATGTCGAGGTCAACCTTGATACCCAAACAGTTAGTGTTAACGGCGAACCCCTGCACCTGACAGGCAAAGAATACGGCATTATGGAATTGTTGTCCCTGCGTAAAGGCTCCACCCTTAACAAAGACCAGTTCTTAAACCACCTGTATGGAGGCATTGACGAGCCGGAACTGAAAATCATTGATGTCTTTATCTGCAAGCTGCGGAAAAAACTGGAAAAGGCCTCTGGTGGCAAAAATTATATCGAAACTGTCTGGGGGCGCGGTTATGTTCTGCGCGATCCTGATGAAAAAATCTGATTAAATATCAGTACGGTCGTTTAAGTTGCAATAGCAAACGTAAATTATTTTTGACAAAACCCCGGTTTAACCGGGGGTTTTGGTTTGTGAAAAATATTTTAAACGGAAATTTTGCTTATGCCCGGCCGGTATGCAGATTGATCCGCCCGATATCAAACCCCAGTTCGTCCACGGCGCGCTGCCATTTTTCTTCATCTTTGGTCTTAAACAGCAAATCGGGCGTGGGATCAACCATCAGCCAGTTGTTATAGACAATTTCACGTTCAAGCTGGCGGGGGCTCCAACTGCTGTAGCCGAGTGCAATCAGATTGTAGCGCGGCCCTTTGCCGAAAGCGATGTCGCTCAAAACATTGATTGAGGAGGAAACTGCAAAATTGTCATCAATGGTCAGCGTACCGTCTCTGCTGTAATCCCGGCTGTGCAGAACAAAACCGCGGATGCGTTCAAGCGGCCCGCCCTGATGAAGAACAATCGGCTCCAACGGCACCGCCCGACTGATGTTAAACTGGCTGATCAAATCGGAAAAATAAAATTCTTTCAGCAGTTTATTGACCATAAAACCCATGGCTCCGTCCTGGTTGTGCATACAGATATAGACAACCGACCGGGAAAAAATCTCGTCGTCAATATGAGGCATGGAAACCAAACATTTGCCGGTAAGATAATTATTGACCATTTTCATTCGTACTTACTATTTGTTAAATCATAGCATATATAATAACATAATTAAAGGTATTTTTAAACTGTCAAATGAGCGAATTCGATGAAATTTTTTTTACATTTGGCCGTTATACTGGCTATCCTTTTGCCTTTTTTTCCCGCGGTAGCGAAAGAAACTCCGGCAGTTTTCCTGGAACTGGACAACCGGGAAGAAAAACCTCAACCGACGATGGAAGAGGTTATCAATAATTTTATTGATTCGGCAAAATATTTTGACAGCAAATATCCCGGCACACTGATCGATCAGGACTTTCACGAAGACGTTGCTCAGCGTTTTCCGGGACTTTCGCGACAGGAAGTGTACGATTATGAAAGATATATCCGGAAAGGGATGAAGCTCTACCGCTATTTTAAGGGGCTTTACGAACGTTATAAAGAATCTCTGCTGGTGCCGGAAGAACCGCCACTTATTGCCAAAGACAGCGAGTACGACCTTTTGTCGGAAGGACCGGAATATATTGACGCGGATGGCACGGTGGTTATTCAGGATTTCAAAAAAATCATTTCGTATGGCAACAACCCGAGGGAAATAAAAGCGTATCGTGCCAAAATTACCGAAGAGACGGGCAAAAAAGGGAAACTCAAAGATTTTGAAAATCTGGGATATATTTTTTCCCAACTGGAACTTAAAAAGCTCCCGTTTTACAACATATTCTATGGTAGCCCGCTGACCGGCAACCGAGGGATCGGGGAATGGCAGAAAAAAGACGATTTCAAAATCCGGTTGATCACTGTTCAGACCGGAGTCAACAAAGGGCAGAAAATAGAAGGTGCCATTCATCTGATTATCCCGCCTCATAATTTTGTTACCGCGGTTGACAGCGGGCTTTACTTTCATCCGGAAATTAGCTTTGAAAAATCGGAAAATCTGAAAAACATCAAATATACCCTCCCCTTGCCAACCAGACTGGCAGATTTGGACACTGACTGGGCGGTCTATGTGAAAGAGGTTGCTATTCCTTTTGTCGCGGAAGCCAAAGACGAAACACAACAGCTGAAATTGTTCGCCGATGTCAGACTTAATCTCTGTCGCCAGCCGAACGACTGTGAAAGCGTGGAATTTTCCCCGGAACTGATACTGCAGCCGGACTATCAGAGAGAGAGTTCGGTGGCAACCTATATTCGGATGGTTTCCGGATTTTTGCGCCCGCAGCCAGTTTCCGAACTTGAAATATCCGATTTTTACCTGAACCGGAGCCGCGACGGCAAAGAAATTTTGGAAATAGGTTTCAGTCTGCCGGAAAAGATAGAGTCTTTTAACCTGTTTGTTAGCAACCAAAGTGGCATTACGCTCACCCGACCACGGATCAGCATCAACGGAAAACAGGCTTTTGTCCGTATTCTGCCGACGGAAGGAAGCCCCTCTGCGCAAAACGTAAAATTTGAAATTACGGCAGAGGCCAACAACCAATATGTACTTCGCGAGCAAAAAACACCGGTTGAGGGGAAAATGCCCGCACCTTACCAAAAGGGACTTTCCCTGAGACTGTTGACGGCCGCCGTTCTGGGTGGATTGCTACTTAACTTTATGCCCTGCGTTTTTCCGGTGTTGTCGCTCAAACTGTTGTCGCTGACCAAATTCGGTGCTCGCAACCCGCGGGCAGTCAGACGAAATTTTGCCCTTACCCTGGCCGGCATTTGGTCTGCTTTTGCCCTGCTGGCGGCATTTCTTGCCGGGCTGAAATTTTTTGAAGAAAACATTGGCTGGGGCATGCAGTTTCAAAACCCGTGGTTTATTACTCTGATTTTCTTTGCCGTACTCTTGTTTATTGCGCAGATATGGGGGATTGTTGAGATCAGAATGCCGCGATTTATCGGCCGGTGGGCAACGGTGGACGAAAGCGCTCCTCTCCACTTTCTGACGGGAACTTTTGCTGTTTTGATGGCTACACCGTGCACCGCGCCCTATCTCGGCACTGCCGTCGGCTTTGCCCTCTCCGGCAGTACAGTGGACATATTCGCCATTATGGGTGGAGTTGCCTTCGGCCTTTCCATGCCCTATCTGCTGATGTGGGCTTTGCCCTCGCTTTCTGTTTTTATTCCCAAACCCGGTGAATGGATGAAAAATGTCAGCCGGTTTATGGTTTTGATGTTGCTGCTTACGCTGGCCTGGCTGCTGCATATTTGCCAAAACCAATCAGGAACCGGCTTTACTTTCCGGCTGGCGGTTTATGCCCTTTTGTTCTGGCTGCTCTTGTGGTTGCGGAAAATAACGCTTGAAACTGACTTTCAGAATCTGCCACCGGCCATTCGGCAAAAAGCAGTTAAGAAAACGGCCTCCTTTTTTGCCGGGCTGGCTTTGCTGATTTTTGCCGGCGCCACAGTTGACAATCATTTTGCCGCCGCCCGACAGCTTGAAAGCACGAAAAAAAGCCACTTGTCATCGGTTGCCGCCGATACGATCGAACGCAAGCTGAAAGAAGGAAAAACCATTTTGGTTATCGTCGATGCCGATTGGTGCCTAACGTGCCGCTACAACGACATCATGGTGTTTAATAATCCGGTTGTGATCCAAAACATCAAAAACCGTGGCGTTGAGGTGTTTAATATCGACTGGACCATCCGCAATGAGGAAACCGTTGAATTTATGAAAAAATACGGACGCAGTGGCCTGCCCTTTTATATCCTTTTCAGTCCGCTTATTCCCGACGGTATGGTGCTGCCGGAGATTTTGAACGAACAAACACTCAATCAACTGATTGACAATATCAGTCTGTATAAGACAAATTTTTAATGGCTGTCCGTGCCAGCTCGTCCACCCTTTCGTTTTCCGGGTGACCGGCATGCCCTTTAACCCATATCCAGCGGATTTCGTGTCTGCAGGTAAGCTCATCCAGACGCTGCCACAAATCCATATTTTTGACTGGCGTTTTTTTGTTGCTGGTTTTCCAGCCGTTTCTTTTCCAGTTTGGCAGCCAGCTGGTGATGCCGTCCATTACATACTTGCTATCGGTATAAAGAGATATGTTGCAGACTGTTTTGAGGGCGGACAGGGCGTTGATGACGGCGGTCAGTTCCATGCGGTTGTTGGTGGTTTCTTTCTCTCCACCGGAAAGTTCCTTTTCCACTCCGCGGCAACGCAGCAACGCTCCCCAGCCACCAGGACCGGGGTTGCCCGAACAGGCGCCGTCAGTAAAAATTTCTACCCTGATCATTTACTGCACCCCACTCAGAAATTCGGCAAAAAACTCGTTTAGTAACGGCTTTTCATCGGCGTCTTCACGCATGGTTTTGGCAACAAAAGAACGCAGCCGGTTTTTGGGGATATAAATACGGAAATTGCGCGGTGCAGTACCATCGGCGCCGATCACGCCATCAAGCAGAAAATCACTTTCAACATAAGGAGAAAGGATAATCTCGACATTGGTAAAACGGAGAATGCTCCGCGGAGGCACCCGCAGTTCCGGCCGGGTAATTAAGTTGAGCTGTTCTTCAAGGCCTGGGATGCTGTCCATTTGGTTGTAATTTAGGAAACGAACCTTGTTATATTCTCCGCCGTCGCTGGTAACCGTGCATGACAGATAAAGCTCGCGGGCAATAACATTGCTTTGGTTATGGCCGCGAATGGAAAAGCATATTTTCAGGTAGCGGTCGGGCGGTGAATCTATGCTGCTCGGCTACAAAATATCGGCTTCGCTGTGCGCCAGAACGGAAAGTTCCTTGTCCGTGATCATCAGATCTATTTCTGCCTGCGGACGGCGTCCGAACATGCCGGCCAAAACGGAATACGGCGCCGGCACGTTGTTTGAACCGGAGCGAATGTAAAAGGTGTTGCCGATAGTGGTCATCAGTGGCGCGATCTCCGATTTTGGGATATAAGTGGCAACAAAACCGTCGCCGTTTTCGTCAACGCTGATAATGTGGTTGCGCACACGGTTATGGCTGGGAACCGTGCATCCGGAAATAGCATTTTCCAGCCAGCTTAAAAAACGGTGAACATTTTGTACCTTGACTTTTGCCTGTGCAACATCGCCCACATCTGAACTGCGGGAACATTCCACCCCCCAGATGAGTACACCACCTTCCGAATTGCCGAAACCAGATATTGCTTTTGCTAGATTGCGGCGATCGTCTTTGTGCAAGGCCAGTCCATTTTTGCCGGTTGAATCGGCGCGTTTGAAATCGAGAAACAACTCTTCGGTTTGCGAATTGACAATATAGTCGTCAATCGCTTCTTCTCCGAAATATATCAGCTTTTGAAAAATATCTTCCGCGCGCGACATGGGATCCTCTCCTAGCTATTGTTTGCAGCCATTATAAGGGGAAAAATCTTAATTTTGAGATAATATCAGCCGTTTTTCAGCAGACGACAGATTTCATCATATTCCATATGCCCGCCGATGTTGCCGACCAGCGCATACGTCGGCCGGGAAGAAAAAATTGTTTCCGCCACCAAACGGATATGGTTTGCGTTGACCGCTTCGATCCCAGCAATCGTTTCGCTAACCGGGATGGTGCGCTTAAATAACAACAACTGCCGCGCCTGTTTTTCCGATACAGCCGATGAGCTTTCCCGCGACATCAGAATAGCCGATTTCACCTGAGCCTTGGCTCTTTTCAACTCCGTTTCGCTGACCGGCGTTCCGGCAATTTTTTTGATTTCATTGATAATTACCGGCAGCATTTTATTAATCTGTCCGTTATCGGTGGCTGCCGATATACCGGTAAAACCGGCACCTGTATAAAAGGTGGGAAAACTGTAAATAGAATAAACCAGTCCGCGTTTTTCGCGTACTTCCTGGAACAGGCGGGAACTCATGCCGCCGCCCAAAATAGTGGTCATCAGCATGGCTGCATAATAGCGTTCGTCGGTATAGGAAAAGCCATCAAAACCAAGTACGACTTGCACCTGTTCGGTATCGCGCTTTTCGGCAAAACAGCCGCCAACATAGCGCTGAACATCAGCATTGAATGAAGTTTTTGCAGGCAAACAGGAAAGCCTTTTTTCAACCATTTTCACCAGTTGGTCGTGCTCTATGTTACCGACTGCACAAAAAACCATATTTTCAGCCGCATAATTGGTCTGCATATAGGTACGGAGTTCTTTGGCACCATAGCTGCGCACCAGTTCCGCGGTACCGAGAATCGGTCGTCCCATCGCCTGTCCAGCAAAGGCCTCAGCCTGCATATAGTCAAACACGATGTCACCGGGATCATCATAAGTTTGGCTGATTTCCTGCACCACAACTTCACGTTCTTTGATCAGCTCTTCTTCAGCAAACTGCGGCGAGGTAACCAGTTCACACAGGACATCAACCGCTAGTTCGGCATCTTCTTTCAGCATTTTGGCATAAAAGGCGGTAAATTCGCGCGAGGTATAAGCGTTGGTCTGGCCGCCGACATTTTCGATATCCTCAGAGATGGCCGCTGCCGACCGACTGGCGGTTCCTTTGAACACCATATGTTCTAAAAAATGAGAAATACCGTTCCTGTCTGCCGTTTCATACGCCGACCCGGTATTGATCCAAATGCCGAGCGAAACTGTTTCGTACTGCGGATATTTGGTGCTTACAATTCTTAACCCGTTTTTTAACACGCTGATTTCTGGCTGCATCTTCTTTCCTTTTAATTACTGTCTTTTATTGTGTGATGTAGCACAGTTCCTGGCCGGCCGTCAAGCCCTGCTGGCATTGTTTGTGTTTTACTTTTGCTGGTCGAACAGCAAAGGCAGGAAACCAAACAAATAGTAAAACACCTTTTTTGCCGTCGGGAACGTTTTTGTTTTCCACAGAGGAAAGATGTTAAGCAGACAATAAACGGCAGCCGGAGCTGTCAGGCAAACAATTTTACAAAAAATATTCGCGCAGATAATTCGGCAGCTCGGCGATATTGACACGGGTTTGCTCCATGGTGTCGCGGTCGCGGACGGTTACCGAAGACGGCTGATTTTCAATTGTTTCAAAATCCACTGTCAGACATAGCGGGGTGCCGATTTCGTCATGGCGGCGGTAGGCTTTGCCAATGTTGCCGGTATTTTCGAGTGCAACGCGACCGATGCCAAGTTTAAGCAGATTTTTTTTGATTTCGTAGCATTTGGCCATGATCTGCTCATTGTTTTTCTTGAGTGGAATAACCGCCACTTTGATCGGTGCCAGATGTTTTTTTAATTTCAGTACGATCCGGCTGTTGCCACCACCCAAATCCTCTTCAGTATAAGCCTCGGTCATCACTGCCAATACGCCGCGGTCAACCCCCATTGAGGGTTCGATAACAAAAGGAACAACCCAGCGGTTGCTTTCTTCGTCGCGGATGCAGAGTTTTTGCGTTGATTCCGGATTCTCGTGGCAATGAGAGGTGAGGTTTAATTCGTCCTGACCTTTGGTGTGGTTGCCAAGGTCATAGTCGGTGCGGTTGGCAATGCCTTCTAACTCTTCCATCCCATGTGGAAACTGGTATTCGATATCGTAAGTTGCTTTGGAATAGTGAGCCAGATCTTCCTTCGGCGTAGTGTAGATATTCATATGCTCACGCACCAGCCCCTGATCCAGCCACCATTTAATGCGCAGTTCTTTCCAGATTTCATGCCATTTTTCGTCTTCGCCCGGCATCACGAAATATTCCAGTTCAGCCTGCTCAAACTCGCGTACACGGAAAATGAAGTTGCGGGGCGTGATTTCGTTTCTGAACGATTTGCCGATCTGGGCAATGCCAAAAGGCAACTTGCGCGAGGTGGCATCAACCACGTTTTTGAACTGGATAAAGATGGCCTGCGCGGTTTCTGGTCTGAGGTAGCCGAAAGAAGAACCGTCGTCGACCGGCCCGATCGTGGTTTTGAACATCAGGTTAAAAGGACGCGGTTCGGTTAAGTCGGTGGAACCGCAATTCGGACATTTGCCGTCTTTAATATGGTCAGCGCGAAAACGCCCCTTGCACTTGCGGCAGTCGGTCATGGGGTCGGAAAAAGTTTCCTCATGGCCGGAATAGTGCAGCACTTTTTGGTTGGTTAAGATCGCCGTGTCCAAGCCTTCTACATCATCACGTTCGTAAACCATCGCCCGCCACCAGGCAGCTTTCAGATTATTTTTCAGCTCCACGCCGAGCGGACCGTAGTCATAAACCCCCTGCAGGCCGCCGTAGATATCGGCATTTTGGAAAATAAAGCCGCGACGTTTGCACAGCGAAACCAATTGATCCATAGATGTTGCAGGCATTTTTTGTCCTTCCGCTAAAAGATAAATGTTGTTGATTATTTACTTTCCCTGTTTTATAAATTATCTCGGAAAAAATAGCAAGCGGAGATAGATAAAAGATGACAAAAAAAGTTAAAGTGGCTTTGGTTTACGACTTTGACGGCACATTGAGCACAACTGATATGCAAAACTACAGACTGATACCAACTTTCGGCATGTCGTGCAAAACTTTCTGGAAAAGAGCCAACACTTTCGGTGACCAAAACATGATGGAACAAATCACCAGTTCCATGTATTACGTTTATAAAACCGCCAAAGACAAAAAAATCCCGCTGACCCGCGAGCTTTTCTTTGAATGTGGCAAAAACATCCAGTTTTTTGAAGGCGTGGAAGAATGGTTTAAGCGCATTAACCATTACGGCGATATGCTTGATCTTGAAATTGAGCACTATGTTATCTCCGCCGGTTATGAAGAAATTATCGAAGGTAGCTCCATCCGTAAATACTTTAAGGAAGTATACGGTTGTGCTTATGCTTATGACGACGAGGGAGAAGCCGTCTGGCCGGCACGTGTCGTTAACTATTCAACTAAAACACAGTATCTGTCAAAAATCAATAAGGGGCTCGGCAAACTTGATGATCGCGGCGTTAATGAGTTTATGCCTGACAAGGAAAGACCGATCCCGTTTACGCGGATGATTTATTTCGGCGACGGAATGACCGATATTCCGTCTATGCGGCTGGTTAAAAAAGGCGGTGGCTATTCGATTGCCGTATACCGCCCGAAAAGCCAAGATAAGAAAAAAGCAATCAAAATCTTAAAAGACGGCCGGGTTAATTTTGCTCTACCGGCGGACTACCGCGAAGACGAGCAAATCGACACTGTGATCAAAACCATTCTTGTCAAAATGGCGACCGAACGCGATCTGGAAGTTTTACAGGAAAAAGAAGAAAAGAAAAAGCTTGAAGGCTGATTTTTCTTACCTGATCAACATCATTTAAAATGCCGTTTCTTTTAAAAAACACTCTGTTCCATAAAACATAGTATTTACAGACTATAAAAATGTTTTACCATTAAATC
>CAYXBH010000011.1:0-18463 GCA_964463185.1 uncultured Azospirillum sp.
GTTACCCACCTTCTGCACCGAGCGCTGCGAGACATTCTCGGCAGCCACGTTACACAAAAAGGCTCGTATGTTGCCCCCGACCGCGCCCGTTTTGACATATCGCACCCCCGCCAGATCACCGATGAAGAGCTGCGCAAAGCCGAAGATATGGTCAACGAGGCCGTGCGCAAAAACTATCAAACGGTTACTCGCATCATGACACCGGACGAAGCGATCAAACTCGGCGCCATGGCTCTGTTCGGCGAAAAATATGGCGATACAGTACGGGTTGTCAGCATGGAAAACAACAACGAGGTCTTTTCCCGCGAGCTTTGCGGCGGCACTCATGTCCGCTCCACCGGCGATATCGGCTACTTTAACATTGTTGATGAAACCGCCGTTGCCGCAGGCATCCGCCGGGTTGAGTTTGTAACCGGACACGCAGCGGAAGCCTTTGCTCAGGATGTTGAAGACAAGCTACATCGCATCAGCCGGATATTAAAAACTGCTCCTCAGGATCTGGAAGCACGTCTGAAGCAGCTGCTTGAAGACAAAAAACATCTGGAAACGGAAATCTTTAATTTGAAAAAACAGTTTGTTAGCCACAAAACCACCGATAACGAAGATAAAATCGAAACCGTCAACGGTGTCAAATTTGTTGCCAAACAAATCGACAATGTGCCAGCCAAGGAATTGAAAGCTTTTGTCGACGAAATCAAAGAACAGATCAAAAGTGGAGTAATAGCCCTCTTCTCCTGCAACGACGGGAAAGTTTCGGCTGTTATCGGGGTAACCAATGACCTCACCGGGAAATATTCAGCCGTCAGCCTGATCAAAACCGTTGCGCCGTTTATCGGTGCATCCGGTGGCGGCGGACGCCCGGATATGGCTCAGACCGGCGGCGCGGAAACAGCACGCATTGATGAGGCAATCAACGCCTTGCGACAGGCCGTATAAACAAACGGTCACCAGCTCTGAAGGAAAAGCACAACGAACAAACCGCCGTTCAAAATTCCGATCAAATTCAAAAAGATAGACCTGCGCACTCGCTACTGGACAGATCAGGGTTATCTGCGCATTATCCGCTGTCAAATGCAGATTTACGCCAGCAAATCCTTTCGCCGCAAACTCCTCTGCAAACTGCTACACTTAAGCTCATAGCCATCGGACTAACGTTCATCTTTTTGAACTACCCCACTCAGTGGATTACACCTTGTCCTACTAAACAACATAAACATTTAATAACGACAGGTTTTGCACCAGCCGTTATACACATATCCTATCCACCCACAAAAAAGCACTGACTCAGTTCTTGCCTTTGCTTTTTTCGGTCTTAACCGACACCTTGTTCTCATCATTATTCCGTCCCTTAGTCTTTTTTAAACTTCATATATTCCGGAGAAAAACCATGTGGATGACGCGTCCGCAGCTTGGCAACATTATGACGGATAACATCATCCAGATCAACATTTAAGGCAATCGCTGCCTGCATAACATACCAGCAAACATCGCTCAGTTCGTCTATCAGCTTTTGCCTGTTTTCTTCGGTCAATTCTTTATTGTGGTATTTCAGTTTTTTCCACAAATCGCTGACTTCACCGGCCTCTCCTGCCAACCCGGCAGCTGCCATATCCATACGTGCAAAATTACCACCGAGCCAGCAGGAAATTTCCCGTTCACGGGCAAGAGCCGTTTCATCATCTTTTCCCGCTTGAGAAGTTACATCATCCACAAATTTTTTATATTCTCCGAAAAATCCTTTTATATCATCCATTTTCATTTCCCTCTCAAACCGCCACTTTAGCTTTTATCGTTTCATGACACTGATAATTTTCAAGTGAAAAATCTTCATAAACAAAATCGTTTATATCTTTGACCTCCGGATTGATTTTCATTTGCGGCAACGCAAACGGCCGACGGGAAAGCTGTTCCCTCACCTGGTCAAAATGATTGTAATATATATGCGTATCGCCGAGCGTATGGATAAACTCACCAGGCTCCAGATCACAGACCTGCGCCACCATCATTGTCAAAAGCGCATAAGAAGCAATATTAAAAGGAACACCAAGAAACATATCGCAGCTTCTCTGATAAAGCATGCACGACAATTTATTGTTCGCCGTATAAAACTGAAACATCATATGACATGGTGGCAGCCGCATTTCTGCAATTTTACCAACATTCCAGGCAGAAACAATCATCCGTCGGTCGTTCGGATTGTTTCTGAGTTTGTCAATCACCTCCGCCAGTTGGTCAATGCCTTCATTGTTCCAGTTGCGCCATTGCGCGCCGTAGACCGGCCCGAGATTGCCGTTTTCATCGGCCCACTCATTCCAGATACGCACACCATGATCCTGCAAATACTTGACGTTGGTATCTCCCTTAATAAACCACAACAGCTCGTAAATGATGCTTTTTAAGTGCATTTTCTTGGTCGTCATCAGCGGAAAACCTTTTGAAAGGTCAAAACGCATCTGCCGGCCGAAAACCGAACGGGTGCCCACACCGGTACGATCCGTCCTATCCACGCCGTTTTCCAACACATCTTTTAACAAGTCCAAATATTGCTGCATTACTCCATTCCTTTTTCAATAGCCTGCACAATTCTTTTCAAGACATTCCGGTCGACAAACTCCCCTTTTTTAATCCACACACCGGTGGTAACATCATCCAGTTCATAGTCGGAAGAAAGTTGTCTGTATTTTTCAAAAAGCACATTAACACAATCTGTTATCGTAACATGTTCACCTTTTGCATCAGGATTAAGTTTGCCGTGATAAACACAATCGACAACCACATCGGGCAACAGTTTGCTTCCGCCGGTCATAAACAGCCGGTAAACCGACGCCCCGCCCGCAATATACAGATCGCCTTCATAGTCTTTGAAAAAACGTATGTCGTTTACAGCGCGGTGATTTTGGGGATCCGACACCTCATACCCTTCTTCCTGCGTCAGCACAAAGATTTTGCGTTCGGACAGCGTCCGTCCGGGAAAACTCTCATAGGTTTTTTGTCCAGCCACCAACGTCTGCCCCGTCGTAATCCGGCGAAAGCGCTGAAAATCCGATTTGATATGCCAGGGAATTTGCGTCCCGATTCCGATCAGGTTATCCCCCTGATGGCGACACCAGATTGCAACTTTGGTCATTTTTTTCCTTTCTGTATCAACCTGCGCCGATTTTAACACCAGCATTTTGCTTGGCAAGCTCTACCACCGACTTATAGACATTTTTATAAGCATAAAAACTCTTGCAAAAAACCGCTAAATCGTTTATTATACAGAGCGTTGAGCAATCAACTGCGACACCAGAGGCTGTGTGGAATAGATATTCTGGACCCGGGGGCAGTACCCGGCGCCTCCACCAAAAAATTTTATAAGGGGGCGAAACAGGATCGACAGGGTATGATAAAGGCATGTGCTGTGTCCGGTGAGATACCACCGTTATCGGTTCAAAATAAAATGAATGCTAACGATAATGAATTAGCACCTGTTGCTTTAGCTGCTTAATTTAGCAGTTGCAACAAACGCAGATTCTTGTGGCTTTGGTTAGCCACAAGTGGGGACTGAGCCACCCAGCAACAGAACGGCTCGTTTTTTTGAGTTTAAAAATCAGGAAACCGGAAAGATGGAAAAGTACATAAACGAAATAAACTACGACCGTCTGGTAGAAAAAGCGCTGAAACATGTTGTAATCGATGCTCTTAAAATTGTCGAAAAACAGGGACTTCCGGGCGAACACTATTTTTATATCACTTTCCGTACCAATCACCCAGACGTCAAAATAGACGATTTGCTGAAAAGCCAGTACCCGAAAGAAATGACGATCATCCTCCAAAACCAGTTTTCCGACTTAAGCGTCAACAATTACGCCTTTTCTGTTACCCTGCGTTTTAGTCGGGTTCCCTATACATTGGAAATTCCCTTTGCCGCAATAACCTACTTCGGCGATCCAAGCGTACGTTTCGGCATCAGCTTTGGTAGCGAAATTGACAGCACCCCCCCGGACGAAGAACCCAAACCGGCGCAAAAAAATGCCGATGTGGTTTCCATCGACGCTTTCCGGAAAAAAGGCAATGCTTAAAAAATCCGTCGTCATCGCCGGTAGGCATCATACCAGCATCTCCCTCGAAAAGGAATTTTACAGCGAACTGCTGGCCATCAGCAAAGAACGGCAGATGTCGCTTAACAGTCTGATTACGGAAATAGATTCCGGAAGAGGCAACAACAACAACCTCTCCGCAGCCGTCCGCATATACATACTTCAATACCTGAAAAACAAAATTCCGGCATAAACTTCCCGGAAACTATCAAAAACAAACTCTATGCCATCGGCTTACACAAAAACCGCATTTTAATACCTTTACACCATTTCATAAAAAATCCAGACATAAAGAAACAGAAAAACCGTTTTCGGAAATTCCTGTTCCATTAACCCGTCCACATTCAAAAAAGAAAAGAATTATTCTTCTCCACCGGCGGCAATCATCGGCAGCTCATCGCCACCCTGCTCCGTTTTCCGGCGACGACCACGGCGTTTTTTCTGCGGCTTTTTGCGTTGAACGGCATTGATGACATAATTACCGGTGATCTTGTACAAATCGACCAGATGCCCGTTATACATATGATCACCATTTTCAATCATTGCAAAATCAACTTCTACATTGCGCTGACCGTTCAGTTTTTTCGCCAGCGATGACACCACCGAAGGAGTAACAATTTCATCCTGCCCGCCCTGTATAATCAGACCTGAAGTCGGGCACGGAGCCAGAAAAGAAAAGTCTTTTTCGTTTGCCGGTGGGGAAACAGCGATAAAATTATTGATGTCCGGCCGACGCATTAAAAGCTGCAATCCCACCCAGGCACCGAAAGAATAACCGGCAATCCAGCACTGACGGGCCTCCGGATTAACCGATTGCAGCCAGTCAAGCGCCACCGTTGCATCCGAAAGCTCACCCGGACCATCTTCAAACTGCCCCTGAGAACGACCGACCCCGCGGAAGTTAAAACGCAAAACCGAGAAACCGAGATCCTTGAAACAACTGAACAAGGTATAAACCACTTTGTTGCTCATGGTTCCCCCATACTGGGGATGAGGATGCAAAATCAACGCAATCGGAGCTCCCGACCGGCTGTTTTGATGGTAACGACCTTCTATCCTGCCAGCGTGTCCATTAAACAATACTTCTGTCATATGGCAATCTCTTTTTTAAAGCTTGAATTAGTTATTTTGGTTATACAATATTTTAAAACATTGTACAAATCGTTAATTTCAGGGAATATATCACAAAAAGCCAAAAAGATACAAGCATAATCTTTGATCCAAAGCCTTAAAGAGCACCTTTTTATCAAGTGTAACCGAAATGTAACTATTATTTTTGATTAACTTATGCTATCATAACTATAGTGGAACATTGTGGAGGCGAGAATGAAAAAACTATTCAGCATCACGGCAGTTGCCGCAGCTTTGCTCTTTGCCAAAGGCGTTTCGGCTCAACTGCCTGCCAATCCTTGGGATATCAGCCCCAATGATGGCACATTTGATAACGTGGATTACGCAACTTCCACCGAAGACGCCGTAACACAGGCACCGATGTACAGCAACGGAGTAACCAATGGGGAAGTTCTGCCGGTAGATCCGTGGGCCAAGGCCCGTGATAAAAGCGGCATTGAAACCTGGCGCGGCTCCGGTCAGCACGGACGTTTGAACTATGTCGGAGAAGCAACAACTTTCGGCGATGCTCAGGGTCAGGAAATGATCGCCCCCGAAGTCAACCGCCACAACATGCTGGTTGTACTGGAACATTTAAGAAACCTCGGTTACAAAATTCCAGACAGCTACGATCAGAAGATTAGAAATCTGCCCAACTCCTACCGCAACATCCTGCGCGAAAACTACGACAAAGTCCAATCAGCGGACGATCCTTTCGGCAAAAGTTTTGTATACATGATGGAAGGCTTTGAAGAAGGCACAGGATTGGATCTCAAAAACATCCTCTTCAACTCGCTTAACATCTTGGGTACCGATTAGAAAGGCGCGGTCATGAAATATTTGTTGTTTATCATTGCAACCCTTTGTCTGGGCTCTGGTTCGGCAGCAGCCCAGTACAGTGGCACCATGAGCCGGACAACGGCCGAAAGGGAAATCCAGAAAATTTTAACCGACGATATTACCACCGCAGCTAAACCACTTAACAACAAACTCAACTACATTGCAACCGCTTACGACGAAGGAGAACTGAAAAACTTGATCAGAAATTACGAAAAAACAAACCGGAAAGTAGCAGCCAGACTTGGCAAAGATTATGTTCCCTATGATCGCCGGATAGACGTCTCCGATCCCCAAAAAATCAAACGCTATTTTCATAAAAGAATCGACATTATATTCTAACCGAACAAATCAATATTCCAAGTCCGCCTTCCACACAAACGAGGCGGATTTTTTAACAGGGCACCTGCTTTTAGTCTTGCAAATTCTTTTTATCGGAATATATACATACTTAAAACATATATTTAACAAGACCGGATCATGATAGAATTTGCAAGAAAAATTGGAGATATGTCCCTGCCTCTGATCACAGGGATTATTGCGGCACTCACCTGGGCCAACATCGATTCTGTTTCCTACAATCGCATTATCTACGGAGAAATCGCACCGGGAATAAACTTTCATTTTCTGATCAACGATGTTTTTCTGGTTTTCTTTTTCGGCTCCATTTGCGTGGAAATTGTCCACGGAATGGCACCGGGTGGCAATCTCTATCCGGTAAAAAACATACTCAGCAATCTTCTCGGCGCCCTGGGCGGTGTGCTGCTGCCGGCGGCAATTTTCTTAACTCTCAATCATTTTTCCGGCTCAACGGCATACACAAATGGCTGGGCCATTCCGACCGCGACCGACGTGGCAGTATCCCTGCTTTTTGCCCGAATGATTTTCGGTAAAACGCATCCGGCTTTCACTTTTTTGCTGCTGCTGGCCATTGCCGACGACATTGCCGGACTGGTGATTATCGCCCTCTTTTATCCCGATCCCGAACTACCGGTTAATCCCCGCTGGCTGGTGCTGGTATTTACGGCGGTGGCCATCGCCTGGATATTCAGCCAACACAAGGTCAATTCATACTGGTTTTATCTTTTGTCCGGTATACTCTCCTGGATCGGGCTGCATCAGGCCAATATGCACCCGTCGCTGGCGCTGGTTTTCATCGTTCCGTTTATCCCCCACATTTCCGAAGAGGACAAAGAACGCTGCCCCACCCTGTTGGATCGTTTCGAACAGGATTTCAAACCGGTCATAGACTACGGCTTATTCTTTTTCGGGCTGAGCAACGCCGGTGTCGTTTTTTCCAGCATTTCGGAATTGACACTCTTTGTCTTTATTTCCCTTTTAGCGGGCAAAACTTTCGGCATATACCTGATGGTAAAAGCCGCCAGTCTGATGAAATTCAAAATCAACCGTGCCATCAGCAACACAGACCTCCTGCTGATCGGCATGACGGCAAGCATCGGTCTGACCGTGTCCATCTTTATCGCAGAAATAGCCTATACAGACGGCAAAATCGGAGAAGCCGCCAAAATGGGGGCATTATTCAGCCTGTTTAACGGTTTTCTGGCTGTTATCCTGGCAAAATTCATCCGCCGTAATCCAAAAATTGAACAAATCTGATCATTTTTGTCCGGCTTTTAACATCCGGCAGAAAAATTCTGCCAAATATTTTAATATTAACACTTTATTTCCTTTTTCGCTTTAAAATTCTTTTATATTCAGCAGAAAGGAAAAAAATGCTCGTCATCAACAAAAACATCTGCCTGGCCATACTCGCTTTTGCTTTGCTGTTTTCCTCTGACGCTGCAGCGAGCCGTTCAACCTCCAGCATTGTCATCGACGCCAAAACGGGAGAAGTGCTCTTTTCCGAAAGACCTAACACAATCAGACACCCTGCATCTTTAACCAAGCTGATGACACTGTACATCACTTTCGAAGCCTTGGAAAAAGGAATACTGAAAATGGACGACGAACTTCCCGTCTCCCACACGGCGGAAGGTCGCTCGCCCTCTAAACTCGGAGTCAAAGCAGGCGAAACCATAAAAGTTTCCACCGCAATCGATGCCCTGATCATCAAATCGGCCAATGATTGCGCAACCGTACTGGCGGAAGGACTCGGCTATACCGAAACCAACTTTGCCGAAAAAATGACAGAAGTCGCCCGGGCTCTTGGCATGAAAGACACCGTTTTTAAAAACGCATCCGGCCTGCCCAATAGCGAACAGGTAACCACCGCCCGCGACATGGCGGCACTGGCGGCGGCCGTTTATTACCACTTCCCTCAATACTACGACCTGTTTTCCCGCGAGGAATTTACTTACAAAGGAAAAACCTACCGCACCCACAACTATATTTTAAAAAGCTTTGAAGGTGCGGACGGCATGAAAACCGGTTATATCGCATCGGCCGGCTTCAATATTGTTACTTCGGCCCAGCGCAACGGAGAAAGAGTAATTGCCGTAACCATGGGACACAGCAGCCGGGAAGAACGGGACAAAAATGTTACCCGCCTGATGGAACAGGGATTCGGCAAGCTGGCGTTGGGAAATGCCTCCGATGCCACCGCCACTTATATCAAACTGGACAGCCGCGATTTTTCCATTGATCTACTGAACACCAAAGAAAAAGAAAACACCCCTGCTCAAAAGCTTGCCCCCAATGCCGTCTGGAGCGTTCAGTTGGGCGCTTTCAGCAACTATGCCAAAGCGCGCGTCTATGCCCAGAAAATCCGCCGCCGCTATGAACAACTGAGCAAACATCAGGTCAACATTGAACCAACGGAAAAAAATTCTGCTGTTTTATACCGCTCTAAATTAATCGGACTGACAAAAAACGGTGCGCAGAAAATTTGTAAAGATTTGCAAAAAGAAAACAAGTCGTGTATAGTCCTGCCTATGAACAAAAATTTGAAACTGACAATGGCGGACAAATAAGAAATGGACAACAAACGTGCTCATGTAATTGTTATCAGCAATGAAAAAGGCGGCACCGGGAAATCAACGGTATCCATGCATCTGGCCATCAAGCTGATGCAGGAAAATTTTAAAGTCGCGGTCGTTGACACTGACGGACGTCAGGGTACCCTGACCCATTATATCGAAAACAGAAAACATTTTTGTAAAGAAAGTGGCATTTTTCTGCCCATCCCCAAATTGCTGACGATCTCCCCGGTAGAAAAAATCGAACAGATCAGAGAACATCAAAAAGAAGCAACCGCGTTCATTCAGGCTCTGTTACCCGAATTTGATGCTGTAATCATCGACACCCCCGGTAATAAAAATTACCTTTTTGAAACAGCCCATCAGTTTGCCGACACATTGATCACGCCAATTTCAGACAGCCTGATAGATTTAAACGTCATTTCCGAAATCGACTTCACCCACCCCGAAGAACGGCATGCTGGACGCTATGCCCAGTATATCTGGGATGTCAAAAAACAACTGGCTCAACGCGGACGCCCGATGTTAAACTGGATTGTCGTCGGCAATAAAGTGTCGGCTCTAAATTCCCGCAACAAAAACCAAGTTTTCGGTTACCTGGAAAAAGCGGCCAGAACTTACGGTTTCCGCATTGCACCGGTCATCCGCGACCGGGTTATTTACAAAGAGCTGTTTTTACAGGGCTTAACCGTTCTTGACCTGAACCACCCCGCACTCAAATACCGGCTAAGTATTTCTCACATTGCCGCCAAGCAGGAAATCAGGAGCCTGGCCGAATTTATTTGCCCATAAACACTTTCTTCTTAAAATCCGGTTAGTAAAAAAGAGCTTTTGCTTGTCTGTCCCGCAAACGGTGCTAAATTGAGAGGCATCATATCAACATATTTTTAAGGAGAGATTATGATACAAGTAATTTCCACAACCCCGTACACAGACCAGAAAATGGGAACTGCGGGTCTGAGAAAAAAATCCAAAGTCATGATGCAGGCACACTATTTTGAAAACTTCCTCCAAAGCATTTTCAATACCATCAACCCGGCCGGCAAAACTTTTATCGTCGGCGGTGATGGGCGTTTTTATAACGACATTGCAATTCAGAAACTGATTAAAATGGCGGCAGCCAACGGCGTCAAAAAACTGATTATCGGCCAAAACGGCCTTTTATCCACACCTGCTTCTTCCAATATGATTTTATCCCACCACACCGACGGCGGTTTTGTCCTCTCCGCCTCTCACAACCCGGGTGGCGAAAACGGCGACTTCGGTATCAAATTTGCCACCGAGACTGGCGGCCAGTGCTCCAGTCAGATGAGTGATGTGATCTATGCCAATACCAAATCCATTTCCGAATTCAAAATCTACGACACACCAGACATCAGCCTGGCCTCCCTCGGCATACAGAAACTTGGCGATATGGAAATCGAGGTTGTCGACCCAATCAAAGATTATGTAGCATTAATGCAGAAGATCTTTGACTTTGACCTGATCAAAAAAATGTTCCAAAACGGCTTTGCCATGCGCTTTGATGCCATGAATGCGGTAACCGGCCCTTATGCCATCCGTATTTTTGAGGAAATTCTCGGCGCAGCCAGTGGCTCAGTCTTAAATGCCGTACCCAAACCCGACTTTGGCGGCCTGCACCCGGATCCCAACCTGGTATATGCCAAAGAGCTGGTCAACCTCATGTACACCGACAACGCTCCCGATTTCGGAGCAGCCAACGACGGCGATGGCGACCGCAATATGATTCTCGGTAAAAAATTCTTTGTCACCCCGAGCGACAGTCTGGCCATTTTAACAGACAACTACAACCTCATTCCGGCCTATAAAGGCGGCATCTACGGCGTTGCCAAATCAATGGCAACATCAACCGCAGTTGCCCGCGTTGCCAAAGAAAAGAATATCGGCTACTATGAAGTTCCAACCGGCTGGAAATACTTTGTCAACCTGATGGATTCCAAACGCATCACATTCTGCGGCGAAGAAAGTTTCGGCACCGGTTCCAGCCACATCCGCGAAAAAGACGGCATCTGGGCAGTTTTGTTCTGGCTCAATATCATTGCCGCCACCGGCAAAAGCGTTGAGCAGATCACCCGTGAACATTGGCAGAAATACGGCCGCAGCTACTACCTTCGTTTCGACTTTGACGGCATTCCGACCGACAACGCCAATCAGCTGATAACAGATCTTGAGGCCAAATTACCTTCCTTAAATGGTAAAAAACTCGGCTCATACGATGTAGCAAAAGCAGAAACATTCATCTATAACGACCCGGTCGACCATTCCTCAACCTCAAACGGCCTGCGTATTTTGTTTGCCGACGGCTCGCGGATTGTCTATCGTCTGTCGGGCACATCTTCAAGCGGTGCAACCTTACGCGTTTATATCGAAAAATTCAGCCGCAACAACCTCGTAGCCGAACCACGACAAATGGTTGACGAACTGCTGAAAATAGCCACCGAACTGGCCGAAATCGAAAAACGCACCGGCAAAAAAGAAGCCGACATAATCACATAGGAAACACGGCATCCGATGTTGCAGAATATCAACACTCCCCGGCCTGACAGACTTTTGCAAAAAAGACTGATCAGGCTGGCCTATTCTTTGGTAGCCTTGACCGTTTCTCTGATCGTGTCAATCGTTTTTCCGCAACATCTTTTCCTGCTCTCAGGACTAACAGCGACAATTACCATTTTTGCACTGATCCTGTCACTCCAGACCCTCAAAGCAGGGGAAAAAGCCATCAGCTACGGAGGTTTTGCCAACGAAATCATCCGCTGCAGTACACAGGCAAAAAGAATAGACAATTCTCTCGGCAGAACCATCATTGAAAATGACCGGGCAAAGGAATTGTTCAACCGCAAAAGCATCATACCTTTTCTGCAGAAACATCTGGCCGACGATCGCGACAATACGCTGGCTTTTCAGCGCCTGAAAAATGCCTTTCAAAATCTGGTTGAAGAAAAAGTCGTCATCTCCTTAAAACCAAACGACAACATCGAAAACAAAACCTGGTACGAAATCAGCCTGCGTCCGCTGTCGCTGAAGCAAGTAGATCTTTTTGAACACTCCTTGGCCTTAAAAAAAATCCGCAAAAACATTTTTTTATATTGGAGCTTCCGCGATATCACTGCCCAACGCAACATAGAGCAGATCTTCAGAGAAGAACGCCAGGAGTTGCACGACTTTACAGACGAGCTACCGGTCGGGCTTTATATCTGCAATTCTTCTCTTACAATAGAATATTGCAACCATGCTTTTGCCAAAATGCTCGGATACGAGCGCGACCTGTTGATCGGCAGGGATCTGAAAGAGCTGCTTAGCCCGAATTCGTCCGTTCCTCCTTGCCAAGAATGGGAAAAGAACATTCGTTTCATCGGAAAATACGGAGATGAGCGGGAAGCTTTCATCCGTCAGGACAGTTTTCGCGAAAAAAACGAAATCAAAGTCCGTGGCGCCGCCATCAATAACCTGCCCAATGATCAGATGCTCCGCCACCAGCTGATACTTGCCATTGATAAAATAAGCTGGTTGTTTGACCTGGCACCGATCGGCATTATATTTACCAACACTGCCGGACAGATCACGGAATTTAACAAACAGGCGGGAAATTTTGTATCTCCTAGTCGCAAAGGGCTGGCCGGCTCCAACATCATGGAACTTGTTTCTGCAGAAGACCGCCACGGACTCAAAATTGAACTGGAGAACCTGAAAAACGACGGCAAAAAAACTGTTTCCATGGAGCTTTCCTTAACCAACGTCAACAAAGTTGCCCTCTCTTATATTTCCCCACTGCAAAATCAGCACAACAACACCCAACCTTCTGGTTTCATTATCTATATGATGGACGCCACCGAACAAAAAAACCTAGAAATTCAGTTTGCCCAGGCTCAGAAAATGCAGGCAATGGGACAACTTGCTGGCGGTGTTGCCCACGATTTCAACAACCTGCTGACAGCAATTATCGGTTTTTGTGATCTGCTTTTGCAGCGCCACGGCATCGGCGATCCTTCCTTTGCTGACCTCATTCAAATTAAAAACAACGCCAACCGGGCGGCTGGACTGGTTCGCCAGTTGCTGGCCTTTTCCCGCAAACAACCCCTGCAACCAAAATTGATCGACGTTACCGAAAACTTTATGGAACTGAGCCAGATGTTAAAGCGGGTGCTGGGCGAAAAAATCACGCTTAAATTTCACCACGGCGACGACCTCGGCTACATCCGCGTCGATCCCGTACAGTTTTCGCAGGTTATCATCAATCTGGCGGTTAACGCCAAAGACGCCATGAATGGCGGCGGTACACTTTCCATCACCACCAGAACCGAAAAAATCACCCGCCCACGGCCGGTCGGCGAAGAAATCATTAAACCCGGGGAGTTTGTGGTGATTGAGGTTTCCGACACCGGATGTGGCATTGCAGAAGAAAACCTGAGCCGAATTTTTGAACCTTTCTTTTCCACCAAACAAAATGTCGTCGGCTCCGGAACTGGGCTGGGATTAGCCATGGTCTACGGCATTGTCCGCCAGACCGAAGGATTTATCCGGGTCAGCAGCCAACAGGGAAAAGGCACCACCTTTTTCATCCACCTGCCCCGTTTTGAACACAATACAGAAAAAGATACGCCAACAGAGGTATTCCACCATCCAGAAGTTACGGCAGCTGACGGCTCCCCTGTTATGACGGTAACGGAACAAAAATCATCGTCCCTGCCAATCAATCAGAAATTTATTTTCGGCCTGAACGTCGCTGCTATCGACAAAGGGGCTACCGGCAGTTCCACTCATCCCGGTATTCGTATCTTATTCGTCGAGGATGAGGATTCCGTCCGCAGCTTTGCCGTTCGCGCCTTAAAGAAAAAAGGTTACGAAGTTACCGGCTGCAATTCGGCGGAAAATGCACTGGAACAACTGGAAAAAGAACAAAACTTCCAACTGCTGGTTACCGACATGATTATGCCCGGCATGAACGGTATCGAACTGGCACAAAAAGTTAGGGAAAAAATCCCCGGAATCAAAATCATTCTGGCCTCGGGCTATTCGGAAGAAATCGCCCGCAGCGAACCGGGCACAACCGGACAATTTGAATTTATGGCCAAACCGTTCAGCTTGGGCGATCTGACCCAGAAAATATTTGACGTCTTAAACAAGAGGTAAGGTCATGAGCCGCAACAGTCAGTTATCTCTAGATCTTTTTTATCATCCCTATATGGGCAAAGAGGATTTTATTGTTTCTCCCTGTAACGAGACCGCTTTCTCCGCAGTCTGCAAATGGCCACAATGGCCGTTTTTTGCCCTTTGCATATATGGTCCGGCCAACTGCGGCAAAACCCATCTGAGTCACATATTTTCCGATCAGGTCTCCGTGGCAACCCGCTACCCATACCCAATTCCACGGGTTGAGGCTTCCACCGTCGACCTCTGTACGCCGCCACTTTTGTTTGAAAAACACCGCTGCCTGATTGTGGAAAATTTAAACAACCAGATCAACGAAGAAGCCCTGTTCCACCTGTACAACCTTTACGCCAACGAGGGCGGAAGTATCCTTTTCACCGCCCGTACAGCACCCGCCCGCCTAAACATTAGTCTGCCCGACCTGCGTTCGCGTCTGAACATCATTCCCTCGGTCGAAATATCAGAACCCGACGACGAACTCCTTTCCGCCTTGATAATCAAACTTTTTATGGACAGGCAGATTACAGTTTCTCTTGACATCGTCAACTATATATTGATAAATATGCATCGGTCTTTTACATATGCGGAGAAATTGGTAAATGAAATTGACAACATCTCGCTAGCCTACAAACGCGCCGTCTCCGTCGCCATTGTAAAAGAAGCCATTGCCGAACTGAACAAAAAACCCCAACGGGAATTGTTTGACCCCACCTAAATTGCAGATACAAAGGAAAAATCATTTTGATCTCTTTTAAAAAAATACCACGTTATTTTTGGTCGTTATCATCAGTTAAATTCAATTTCATCTACTGCCTGTTTACCATAGCGGTCTACAACATTCCATTCATCAAAGCGGTTTATCTGCACGACCGCTCAACAGCAGGAACGGTGCTGACCGTCTTAAGTATTTTTGCACTTTTAAACATTGCGGTTTCCATTTTATTTATCCCTCGACTGGTCAAACCGCTGGCAATTTTTTTCTGCCTGTTGAACACAACCGGTTTTTATTTTATGCACGCTTACGGCATCGTTATTGACAAAATCATGCTTTTAAACATCATTCAGACTGATGTTTACGAAGTACAGGATATGCTCAATCTCCGAATGCTAACGGACCTGCTGCTGTTTGGCATTCTCCCCTCCTGGCTGATATTAAAAACAAAAATTACCTTCCAACCTTTCAAAAAAGACACTACCGTCAAAATAATTTCAGGAACGATATTCGCCCTAATTACTGCCACCATCGTCGGTTTTGGCCTGTGGCAAAATCCAGAGGTCCTAAAAGAGCGCAAATATCTGAAAAACTCCTTGATACCGGTCAACGGAATCGGCGCCGTTATTTCCGTTGTCAAAATCAAAGTCAACTATATCGGCATCAAACTCAGGAAAATTTCCGTCGGCGCCCATACACTGCCAGCCGCGCATAACGGCAAGCCCAACCTGATCGTAGTCGTTATCGGAGAATCTGCCCGCGATGCCAACTTTTCCCTAAGCGGGTACAACCGCCCGACCAACGAACCGCTTATCCGGCAAAAAGACCGGCTGGTTTATTTTGACAATTTTTATTCCTGCGGCACCGCAACCGCCGTTTCCCTGCCCTGCATATTCTCACCCTACCCGCAAAAAACCTTTAAGCCGAAAAGCGAAAAATATTATGAAAACGTGCTGGACATTATCGACCATGCTGGATACAAACTTTTATGGCGGGAAAACAATACTAATTGCATGGACAACTGCAATCGGATCGAACAGGAGCGCTTTTGCAACGTCAAAGAATGTGCGGACGAAATCCTGCTGAAAAACTTTAGCACCAAAATCAAAAGCACCAGCAAACCGACCATGGTCGTACTCCATCAACGTGGCAGCCACGGACCGCTGTATGCACTCCGCTATCCACCCGAATTTGAAATTTACAAACCTGTCTGCCAGCAGAAATATCTACCAAACTGCACCAATGAAGAAATCGTAAACACCTACGACAATTCGATCTACTACACCTCTTATATGCTATCAAAGACCATCGACGAATTAAAAGCGCTCTCCCAGGAATATGACACAGCCCTGTTTTTCACCTCAGACCACGGGGAATCTCTTGGCGAAAACGGCCTTTATATTCATTCAACCCCATATGAAACGGCACCCGATGAACAAAAACACATCCCCACTCTGCTTTGGCTATCGGAAAACTATGCCGAAAGCAACGGACTTGATATGGACTGTATACGGAAACTATCATCACAACCTTTTTCACATGACAATGTCTTCCATACCCTGCTCGGGATGAGCCTGGTCGCCACCCCATTTTATGATCCCGCTCTGGATATGCTAAACACCTGCCGCAAAAATCCGCTGCCAACCTTTGGCCGCACGACTCCATAATCGGGGATTGCTTTCCGGCCGAGCAGCATTACCGTGCTGTTTCAGCAGCCGGGTCAGCAAATATTCCCTATCATTATCCGGCAACACATAAATTCCGCCAACCGTCGGCGTCTTGCAACCAGTTGTCGCAGGCAGGGAAAAAGGCCTGCCAACAATTTTGGAATAAGCCATATCGGCAAATATACGGGCTTCCATATACTTTCCGGAAAATCCAAAATCATCGGAAAACACCACCTTCGGGTTTTGCGGCAGACGCGCATATATATCATTAAACACTTTTTCATGCTCCGGCAGCACAACCCCTCTCCGACACAAAAGATTTTCAAAATCCTGTTGCACCAGCGGATTTTTCCAGCCACCGCCAAACAACAGAAAAAGCACCGGCATTTTTCTTTCAACAGGTAAATGGCACAGATTATAAACAAAACCATAGGCTGCCAGATATTCAGCCGTCCGCAGGTTGTCAGCAAAAGAAAAACGCTCATCATAAACAGCCTTGTACCAATGAGGATCAGACGATTTCGGCGGCATCAACAGATAAAAATTTTCCCCTGACGCAGTAACCGCAGCCTGTTCAAAAAGCCGCTGCAAAAGCTCGGGAACAACCTCCCCCTGCTCGCCCCAGAGACCGTCTTTGTCAAACGCCCTGTTTTGATATTTGCGCATCAGCAAATCAGGCAGATGGTTAAAAGGCCCCGTATCCCAGCCACAAATATCGCCACCCGCACTCACAACAGCCAGGTTGCCCGTATTGCCGCCATTGCAGAAAACTGCACTGCCATATCCCTGTTTGGCCAGCATCCGAACCAACCGCAGATTATGCAAAGGCGCCAGCGGCGCCCCTTCTCCCCCATTCATCAGATCGTCGGAGCGAAAATCATACATAACCGGGATCCCCGTCAGTTCCGCCAGCAAACGGGCATCACCAACCTGCAATGTATAAGCAGCACCGTTCCCGGCAACCGAAGGCGGAAAATGATCACAGGTCTGACCATGAAAACCGATGGCAGCAATCTCTGTTTTTTCAATACCGCTCTTGGCAAGCAGACGGTTGACCGTTTCCGCCACCAACCGCGTATATGCCTCAACCGTTATTAGAAAATCGGGATCATCGGCCAGTTTCTCCGTTTCCGGAACATTTTTCACTTTTTCCTTCAACCGCAAAAAACGTTCTCTTAATACCGGCGGATAAGGCATCGAAAAGGATGTCAGATCACACACCATATCTTCGGCAAAAGCAGAAAGCACCGCATCAGCAGCATCAAGAGAATTTCCCGTCATAATGCCGATGGTTTTTATTTCCATAAAAAAGCCCCTTTCTATTCGCTAGGGGCAAGTATAAAACGTTTTACATTTAAATTTTATTAAACATGAACACCAGTTTCACAACCGACGGCCATTTTTCTCTCAACCGGACCGCCACTTGTCCTGAGAAACTCGGACAATTCCCGTTTAAAATCACTGGCGTGACCATATTCCCGGCCGATGTATTCGGCTATCGCCAGATAGATGATTTCATCAATGGTCGGATAATTGTTGATCAGCAGATTAAGCTTACGGATAATTTTTTCTTTATATTTGTAATTGTCCTCGCCGAAATTGGTCAGCCCGACCAGGCGCTGATGAATATCACGGACAGCCCTGGCATTATACTCTATTCTCACACGGGCAAGTTTAGCCTGATACGAAGCAACGGAATCAAAATCGGACACTCTTTTCAACTGCTTATCCAGATCATAATTCGGATAAAAACGGCTGACGCTTTCCTCCAATACGGCAAACAACAAACCTTTGCTGGCAGCTTTCTGCAAATTCAGAAGGAAATTTTCGCCAAAAAGCTTTTTTGTGTCTTCTCCTGTCATGGCTTTCTCCTCCTTTCCATAATTATATTTCTACATATTTGAAGTTTAACATAAAATTCACATTCACACAACAGAAAAACAAGCCCTC
>CAYXBH010000012.1:0-17458 GCA_964463185.1 uncultured Azospirillum sp.
GCTTCGGGGCTGGTTTATGTTCTGCATCCTTATTATAACAATGTCAGTAACCGTTTTATCAAAGCACCGAAAGTCTATTTTATGGATACGGGACTTGCCTGTTACCTGACTGGTTGGAAAACATCGGAAGTTCTGGAAAGTGGTGCAATGAGTGGCAATATGTTTGAGACCTACGTTGTTTCTGAAATCATCAAAAGCTATTGGCATAACGGCAAGCAGCCGGATATTTACTATTACCGTGACAAAGACAAACGGGAAATTGATGTGCTGCTCCATGAAAACGGTATGCTGTATCCGGTGGAGATTAAGAAAAAAAGTAATCCGGACAAGGGAGATATTAAGGCTTTTAATGTTATTGAAGGCCTCCGGCAAAAAAGAGGAAGTGGCGCTGTTATCTGTATGGCATCGACACATCTGCCGCTGACCGATGATGTCAATATCATTCCGGTCGGGTATTTATAATCCGCCAGCATAAAAGTTGTTATCAGCACCAGATTTTATCCAACTAAACCAATTCAAATAGTTTGTTAAATATCTGATGCTGTTTCCGTTGAAATGTCTTACAAAATCTTTTAACCCTTTATGATAATTATTCACATTATTGATATGATATTTCCCATAGTTTCTTTTTTGGGGCGGTTATCTTTCCTGAACTTGTGTCAATCGGTGGTGTGAAAATTTTTCTGCTGGAAGGGTTGCGGAAGCTAACATGGTTTCGCGGTCGTTATCTTTTAATAAGGCCGCCATTCTGTCGCCGGCATTGCGTCCGGCATATAAGAACTGTAGGATCTTTTGAGCCGTCTGCAAGGGAATAATCTGTCGTTTTCCTTTTTGCATGTTGACCAGTTTTTGTTTTTCAAGTTCCAGCGCGATGGCTTTTTCGGCGATGGCTTTGGTTTTTATGATGATACCGTTGCGTTTTTTGACTTTCCACTCGCCGTCGTTGTTAAAACTGCGGACAATGCTGTTACCGATGTAGATGGTGGCATGATAGCGTCCGCCGCCGCGGGGAGTCATGATAATGTCGCCGATGTCCAGATTTTTTAGGTCGATGGTGCCGCGTCGGATGCAGTCGCGGTAGCCTTTGTTTTCAAGATAGCTGACAAAACGCAGGCATTCGACAGCATGGTTGCCTTCGTTTGCGTATTTTGGCAGGGCGCTGTTGAGATCGCCAAAGGTATTGGCATCAATCAACGCTCGGTTGATGGCCGCGATACAGTAATTGTTGTGGCCGGAAAGATTGCCTGAAGGGTAGACGATGTTGAAAAAGTTGTTTTTGACATAACTTGTCTTTTGTCCACGGGCGGTAGCTCTTTTAAGTGCAGTCAGGTGTTTGGAAGAAGACCTGACAAACTTGTCAATGAACCAGTTTGCCCGTTTTTCTATTTCTGCTTCGAGGTTGACTTCAACCATGCGACTGTAGGCTGTCCGTTTGCCGTTCGTTTTTTTGGGAGAAACGTTTTTGCCAGTACCAGTTTGCACCTGTGTCTGCGAAAAACGGCCCGTTTCCTGACCGTACAGGCCGGCAGGTGCGGAAACAACAGCTCCAAGCGTGGTCAGCCCGAGTAGATATTTTCTCATTTGATAAATATTTTTGCGAACTTTTAATTTCAGTATTTTGGTTGTTTTGTTCGGGATCGGTGGCATGGTCTTTTTTTCGGATTCTGATTTTGATTCTTGTTTTTGTACAATGTAGTTTTTTTCAGGACAAAAGTCATTAAAAAAGTGATCACAGCGGAAATTTTTTTACTTTACTTTTTCCCGCATTTAAAGGTAAATAGGAAACAGTTTTAACAAGATATGAGAAAAATGGCTGATATATTGAAAAAAATGACGACACTTTGTCTGCTGTGCCTTTGTGTGGCGTGTCAGAGCCGGGGGAGAGTCCGTCCCGCAATTGTGCCGGGAGTGGAGGTCAGGATGCCCGAAGCCGTTAGTGAAAAGACCGAACCCCTGCAGCCGAAAGTGCCTCTCAGGGTGATTGGGGAAGTGGAGCCGATTTATTTTCTGCCGATGAAGTCACCGTTTTTGTCGCGGATAGATACCGGTGCCGAAACATCTTCGGTTGATGCCGATGACATCCGCCCGTTTGAGCGTGATGGTGAAAAGTGGGTTGGTTTTGATCTGGTTAACTGGGAAACTGGTGAAAAATATCATTTTGAGAAAAAAATCAAGCGCCAGCCGACTGTTAAGCGAATCAATGGCGACGAAGAGCGTATCGTGGTTGTTATGGATATTAAAATGGGTGGTAAAATCGTAAAAGAGGAGTTTTCGTTGGCCAAACGCGACCGTTTTAACTATCAGGGGCTTATCGGTCGCAATATTCTGACCGGGCGGGTCATAGTTGATACTTCCTTGAACAATACGCTACGTTAAAAATTTGTGGCGAGGCTTTCATGTTGAACAAGTTGAAATCGGTACGAGCTTTTTTAACTGTCGGTTTGGTGCTGTCGCTGGTATTTGCGGGTTATGCCGCTTATTATAAAATCTGTTATTGGGGATTTAATTTTACACCCAGGCAGGTGACGGATGTGTGGACGGTGGAAGAACATGTCAGCTTTATGCCTGATGGAAATGATATCCGCGTGTCTATGGCCAGGCCGTTGTCCACGGCAGGATTTAAGGTGCTGGATGAAGATGTAGTGGCGCCGAAATATAAAATAGAAAAAAAGACGGAACGGATAGAAATTACGTCCAGCCCCAGAAGAAAACTACAGGATATTTATTACCGCGTTCTTCTTTATGATAATATTGACAGCCGGGGTAAGACGCCGGCAGAAAAACCTTTGGCGCCGCAAAAACCGATTATGGATGAACAGACCTCCATTGTTGCCGGTCAGTTGTTGGATATAGCTGCACAACGCGAAGGGGATCCGATACAGCAGGTGATTTCTCTGTTTAACCAAAATCCGCCGGACGAAACTGTGCTGTCTTTTATCCCCTCTCCCCGTACTGACAAGGCCATAGCTCAGGCCGTAATTGATTTGCTGGCCTTAAAAGGCATTTCGGCTCAGATGGTGCGCGGCATTAAGCTGACGGAAGGTAAAAAGACGCTGGTACCCGACGTGATGCTGGAAGCGTATATTGATGGGATGTGGAAAGTTTATAACCTGGAAAACGGAAAAAAAGGCGTGCCGAGCAATTTTATCATATTTCAGCGCGGAGGAAACTCTCTGGTTGATGTGGAAGGCGGTACGAATTCTGTTACCAAGTTTTCGGTTATGAAATCTATCCGCTCCTCGTTTCGGATGGCCGGACATCGGGCAGAGCTTTCGAAAAGCCGCAGCTTGTTTAACTATTCAATTTACAATCTGCCACTTAACGAACAGAACACCTTGAAATGGCTGATGATTTTTCCGCTTGCAATTCTGGTTGTTGTGCTGATGCGCAACGTAGTTGGTATTCAGACAATGGGAACATTTACACCGATGTTGATTGCCATGTCGCTGGTTAAGGCCGGATTTTGGCCGGGGTTGATCTGTTTTTCTCTGATTTTGGGCGCAGGGCTGTTGATCAGGATGGCTTTGTCCTGGCTTAACCTGCTGCTGGTGCCGCGGATTTCGGCGGTGGTTATTTTTGTTATTCTGATTATGCAGGTACTCTCGGTTATCGGCTACCAATGGAAGTGGGATATTGCTGTATCGGCTCTTTTCTTTCCGATTATCATTATGGCCTGGATTATCGAACGGGCTTCCATTACCTGGGAGGAGGACGGAGCAGTCAATGCGAGCAGGGAAATCGTTTACAGCGTGCTGGTGGCGGTGATTACCTATTTTGTTATCGTTAACGAATATATCCGCCATATTATGTTTGCGTTTAACGAATTTAATCTGGTTATTTTGTTTGTTGTTATGCTGCTCGGTACTTATACAGGCTATCGCCTGACGGAGTTGACCCGTTTTGCCCCGCTGGCAGGAAAAGGGAAAAAATGATGTTCGGTTTCTGGAAAAACTTTGCAACGCCGTCGCAACTGCGAGAGGCCGGCGTACTCGGTATGAACCGGCGCAATTATGAAATTATTGCCAAGAGCAACCGGCGACGGCTTTATCCGCTGGTTGACGACAAGGTGCAGACTAAAAAACTGGCATGTGGTGTGGGGATCAATACACCGCATCTGATCGGCGTGATCGACGTGCAGAACGAAGTGGATCATTTTTTGTCGCTATTGGAAGGTTACAGGGAGTTTGTGATCAAGCCGGCACACGGCAGCGGCGGCAAAGGCGTGCTGGTCATTAAAAGCTATGACGGAAAACAGTTTGTAACTGCATCGGAGAAAGTGCTTTCCTATAATGAGGTTTATCAGCATATTTCCAATATTTTGAGCGGACTTTATTCCCTTGGCGGAAAGTATGACGTGGCGGTGCTGGAAGAGATGGTGCATTTTTCCAACCAGTTTGCCGATTTCAGTTATCAGGGAATTCCCGATGTGCGGGTGATTGTTTATGAGGGGTTTCCGGTTATGGCAATGATGCGGCTGGCAACCAGAGAATCGGGTGGTCGGGCAAACCTTCATCAGGGCGCGGTCGGGGTCGGTATAAACATTAAAAACGGGTGCGCGGTGGCTGCGGTATCGCATAACCGGCCGATCAGGTTTCATCCGGATACTGGCGCCGATCTGATGAAATTGCGGGTTTCTTTTTGGCGGGAGCATCTGGAAATTGCGGTTAAAGGGTATGAGATGACCGGACTGGGGTATCTGGGGGCGGATATCGTGCTTGATGAATACCGCGGACCGATGATGCTGGAACTGAATGCCCGGCCGGGGTTGGCAATCCAGATTGCTAACGGTTGCGGGCTGCGTGATTTGCTAAAAGGAATCCGCAATTATTATCCCAAAGGGCTGACATGGTCCGAACGGGTTGATTATGTGCTGAAGTGAAACTTGCTATTCTGCCGGCTGGTTCCTATATTATGTACAAGAATAATTTAAGGAGATTGTATTATGGCTGAATTGTTGAAAAAAGCGGAAACGGCAAAGCTGGCCAAGGCCGAAACCAAAGGGTTGAAATCCGCAGAAACGAAAAAACTAACCAAGAGTCCGGCCCGTTCCAAAAAAGAAAAGGCCAAATATCTGGTTAAAGACGCTGAAAACGCCTTGGTTTTGAAGTTAAAAAACGGCGATGTTGTGATTGAGATGTTTCCCGAAGATGCGCCGAACCATGTTGTGCGGATCAAAGAGCTGGTGCGGACCGGTTTTTACAACGGTTTGAAGTTTCACCGGGTGATTGACGGCTTTATGGCTCAGACTGGGTGCCCTTACGGTACTGGAACTGGCGGCAGCGGCAAAAAACTGAAAGCGGAGTTTAACCGCCGGCCGCACCTGAGAGGCACGGTTTCGATGGCCCGCGCGATGGATCCGGATTCTGCCGACAGCCAGTTTTTTATCTGTTTTGCCGAGGCGCCGTGGCTTAATGGACAATATACGGTGTGGGGCGAAGTTACTTCCGGGATGGAATATGTTGATATGATTAAACGCGGTACTGGCGCCAATGGGATGGTCAGCGAGCCGGATGAGATTGTATCTGTTTTTGTGGTGGCTGATTTGTAAAAATTGTTTGAGGCATGAAAAAGCGCTTTGCCAGTTATGCTGGTGGAGCGCTTTTTACGTTGATGCCTTACAGATTTCATCCCGGTTGCCGGGAAATTCTGTTGTCGTGGTGTGTTTCAGACCAGCTTTTTCAACAGCATATCAAGAACGCGAACACCGAAGGCGGTGGCGCCTTTTGGAGTCAGCGGGTGGCCTTTGTCATCTTTGTCGACGCCGGCAATGTCCAGATGTGCCCATTTAACGCCGTTTTGGACAAAGCGCTGCAGGAAGCAGGCGGCGGTGATACCACCGGCCAGGCGCGGTCCGGTGTTTTTGATGTCGGCCATATCGGAATCAATCAGTTTGTCATAGTCGGCATTGACCGGCAGACGCCACAGCTTTTCGCCGGTTATCTCGCCGCATTCGATGAGACGTGCCGCCAGTTTGTCGTCGTTGGTAAACAGGCCGGCATATTCAAAACCGAAAGTCATCATGGTCGAGCCGGTCAGAGTGGCAATGTCAACAATTGTTTTAACGCCGAATTTTTCCTGAATGTACCACAGGCAGTCGCCCAAAACCAGGCGGCCTTCGGCATCGGTATTGACAACTTCCACCGTTTGCCCGGACATGGAGCGGACAATGTCGCCGGGACGGGTGGCCGAACCGGAGGGCATATTTTCAACCAGTCCGACAACGCCGACAACATTAACCGGCAGTTTTTGCAGGGCGGCGGCTTTAATGGTGGCAACTACGACGGCGGAACCGGTCATATCGCCTTTCATATCCCCCATGTTGGCTGCCGGTTTTAAGGAAATGCCGCCAGAATCGAAAGTTACGCCTTTGCCGACCAGTCCGATGTCAAATTCTTTTTGGTCTTTGCGGCCTTTCCATTGCAGCACGGCAACCCGCGGTGCATTGACCGAGCCTTTGGCAACCGAGAGCAGCATATTCATACCAAGGTCGTGGATTTTGTCTTCGTTGAGGACGGTAACGTCAATCCCAAGATAATCCAGGCGTTCGATATCGGTGGCATAAATCTCCGGCGTTAAATTGTTGGCAGGTTCGTTGCAGAGGTCGCGGGCATAACGGACGGCATTGGCCAGAGCTCCGGCGCCGGCCAGCAGACTGCCGTCGGCACGGGTTTCGGAAACAAAAGCCACCTTTTCCAGTTTGGGAAAGCTGTCTGCCGGTTTTTTTGTAAAATATTTGTCAAACCTGTAGCCACCGAGTTCCATGCCGAGGGCAAGAGCTGCGATCGTTTCGTCGGCGGAGAGGGGATTTTTTTTATCGGCCGGCAGATAGACGGCGGCATTTTCCGCAGTGGAAATTTTTTTATAAAGCTTTCCGCCGAGTATCTGCAGTTCCAGGGCAGAAGGCCTGTTGCCGGTGCCGGCAAGGATAATCCGTGTTTTGCCGTTGTTTATCTCGGCAAAGGAGCCGACTTTGCCATCAAATTTTTGTTTGCGGGCGGCATTTTTAAGTGCTGTCGTTTCGTCGGCGTTGATGAATTTTCCAGCGTTAAAAGCACTGCCCGATGCCAGTATCACTTTAGTATCGGCAGAGCTTTTGTTTTGAATTGAAAAAGTAAGTTCGCTCATCTGTTTCCTCCTGTGACAAATATTTTATTTCCGGCAGAATCTGCTGCCGGAGCCGTATGTTTTTCTGATTTTATAATATAGGGACAAAAATGATAAAAAACTCCTAATATTGTTAGACTTTTATAAAAAAACGGGTTACAATATGACAAAATTAAACAAAAGGAGCTGTGCAAGTGTCTAAAAGAGCTCGCCGGGAAATGGTGGAAAGGCTGAAATATAAGGCTTTTTCCGAAGGTGTGTTGAGTCAGGCAATGAAAGTTTTTTCACTGCTGTCTGAAGGTGAGCCAAAAGAACAACTACGGGAGGCGATGCGGCTTTATCTCTACAATAATAATTATTCCTGTATGATTACGCCGGAACGGCCGATTGCGCCGGAGTATAAAATGCTGATCCGTGACGACTGCAACGGCGATATTTATGCCGTGGATAAGAATTTCCTTTCTTTCCATTACCGCTATGCTCTAAAAAATGCCGGGAATGAAAGTTATCCTGTGTCATACTATGAGCAGGTGCTGAAAAAATGCAAGGCCTGGAGCGAAATGCGCGAGTTTCCGACTTATCGTTCGGTGGAAAACATTATGCTTGAAAGGCTGGCGGAACAGCAGTTGCCGCCGACTTTGATCAAGGCCATGCAGATTAACGATTTCAGGGATTTTGTGCATAACAATTGCGGAGAGGAGTTTGCCCGCTACCGCGAGCGAAAATCGTTTATCAAAATGTTTATCAACGCCCGGGAAGATGAATTTCGGCAAATGTTGATGGGGGGGGGTGTGGATCCGAGGTATACTGATGCTTTGGTGGAAAAAATGCGCAAAACTGGTGAGGCCTGGGATGTGGTTGTTTTTGATGAAAGCGGTGAGCGAATCGAAGGGCCGGAGTTTGACCGACATCATACCATCCCCGTCTACTCGCCGAACAATGTGGCCAGCCTGAGTGAGGTTAACAGTTTTAACAAACTCTGCCTGATTGAAAAGCGGTTTCACCGTTTTTTGCATAAACTTGAACAGGCGAAGGTCAACGACGATATGCTTTATTTTGAAAAAATAATGGTGCCGGAACATGCTGCCTGTATTTTGAATTTTGAAACCTACATTCAGCATGATTTTTCCGTTCCTGAACGCCGTTTTGGGGTAATTCGTCCTTCGGTGGAAAATATTGTGCTGGTTAATAAGCTGGAACGGTTGACAAATAAATACATGCCGTTGGTGCCGGCCAGCAAAAGGGAAAAAACGCCGGATAAATTCGTGCATCACGGTGGTAAAGGCGGCCGGTGAAAATACGGTGTTTTATTTTACGGGAAAGATTTATGAATAATATTTACCAAGCAACGGATGAAAATATTGCCCGGGCGGCAGCTGTTATCAAAAATGGCGGGCTGGTAGCCATGCCGACCGAAACGGTTTATGGACTGGGTGCCAACGTGTTTGATGCGAGAGCGGTGGCAAAAATTTTTGAGGTCAAGAAGCGGCCGGCTTTTGATCCGCTGATTTCTCATATTGCCGATTTTGATGCGTTGCCGGAATATGTGGAAACGGATGCGCGCTCGCTGGCGCTGGCGCATCGTTTTTGGCCGGGTCCTCTGACTCTGGTGTTAAAAAGAAAAGGGGTGTATGCGGGGGTTGATTTGGCCTGTTCTGGACTGCCGACGGCAACCGTCAGAATGCCCGCTCATCCGGTGGCGTTGGCGCTTATCCGGCAAAGCAAGGCACCGATCGTGGCACCGTCGGCCAATTTGTTTAAGTCGGTTAGTCCGACAACGGCGCAACATGTTTACGATGGCCTGGGTGAAAATGTAGATATGATTTTGGATGGGGGTGCCTGCAAAGTTGGGGTTGAATCGACCATTCTTGATGTTACAGGGAAAGAGGTGGTGATGTTCCGTGCTGGTGGGACGCCCTTGGAAGAGATTGAAGATTTCCTGAACGAAAAAGTACTGTTTTCCCACGGTGAGCCGGATCGGCCGAGCGCGCCGGGACAGCTTTTGCGTCATTATGCACCGGGGCACAAATTGCGGATTAATGCCGAAACCCCGGCGGTAAACGAACTTTATATCGGTTTTGGCGACAGGGATGGCGAACTCAATCTCAGCCCGAAAGGAGATTTGTGTGAGGCGGCGGCCAATCTGTTTGCCTTTTTGCGGCAGGCTGATGCTTTAGCCGGTGGGAGGACGCTTGCTATGGCACCGATCCCCGAAAGTGGCCTCGGACTGGCTATCAACGACCGCATTCGCCGGGCGGCTCATGACTAACGTTCGACAAAATCTATGTCTTTTTTATCCGGGTTGTAGCGGACAGTGAGTTCACCGTTACGGAGCTTTAGGGCTTCGTTGCCGAAAATATGGCGGCGCCAGCCGGCAAGCGTCGGGTTGTCCCTGTCTTTTCCTGCCGCCAGTTTCTGCAGGTCGGTATCGGAGGCAATCAGCCGGGCGACGACACCTTCGCGCAGGGAAACGATTTTCAAGAGCATTTTCAGCAGCTCGTAAAGCGCGGGCACGGCATTGATATTTTCTGTATGCAGTTTTTGAACGATTTTTGGATCCACTTCCATTTGCGCCAGAGCGGTCAGTATTTCGTCCGCCAGCCGGCCGGAGGCCATATCTTTACGCATACCGCGAATCTGCAGCAGCTCGTCTTTGTTTTTGGGACAGGCGGTGGCAATCATGATCAGAAAGTCGTCTTTGATAATGCTCTGCCGGGGTATGTTTTTGTTACGGGCGCGGATTTCCCGCCAGGCGGCGAGTGCTTTTAAGGCCGAGAGCACTTTGGCATTGTGTGAACGGTGGCGGATTTTCAGCCAGGCCTCTTCAGGCGGAATGAGATAGGTAGTTTCCCGGCCGAGAATGGCCATTTCTTCGTCAATCCAGTGAGTGCGTCCTTTTTGTTCCATTTCGTCGGTTAGGTAGCGGTATATTTTTAACAGGTGGGTAACGTCGCCGGCGGCGTATTGTAACTGATGTTCATCAAGTGGCCGTAACTGCCAGTTTGATAGGCGGTCGGTCTTGTCCAGTTCGATGTTGAGCACGGCTTTGACCAGACGTTCGTAGCTGATGCTTTCTCCAAATCCGCAGACCATGGCGGCCACCTGGGTATCAAACAGGGGGGTGGGAATAATTCCCGAAAGTTCGTAAATAATTTCCACGTCCTGCCGACAGGAATGGAAGACTTTGACTGTTTGCGGTGCCTGCATCAGTTCAAAAAAAGGCCCGAGCTCCATTCCTTCGGCCAGCGGGTCGATGATGGCGGTTTCTTCCTCGGAGGCTATCTGAATGAGGCAAAGCAGAGGAAAATATGTTTTTTCGCGGATAAATTCCAGGTCTACTGTAATGAAAGGGTGTTTTGCCAGTCGTTGGCATAGCTGCCGGAGATCGGCAGTGTTGTCGATAATTTGCATGAGTTTGGTTCCGTTCAATTTTTTTACTAAGCATAGCGGCTGTTGTTTAACAGAGTATAAATATTTTTGTTTTTTTATTGATTTTGTTTCTTTTTGTCCTAATATAGCCGCAGGTCTTAAGAAATATTGAGGTTTTTCAGATGAATGAATATCGTAATTTTACCTGCGGGCAACTGCGCGCAGAAGATGCCGGCAAAAGGGTGAAACTGGCTGGCTGGGTACATCGTAAACGCAATCTTGGCAATTTATGTTTTGTTGATTTGCGTGATCATTACGGTATTACCCAATGCGTGTTTAATAGTGCTTCGCCGCTCTTTGAGCAAATGCAGGGCATTCGTGTTGAATCGGTGATCGGGGTTGAGGGGGAGGCTGTGATCCGCGAAAACATCAACTATAATTTGCCGACTGGTGAAATTGAAATCAAAGTTGATGCGCTAACGCTTTATTCCGCAGCTGACATGCTGCCGTTTCAGGTAGCAGTAGAAGATGATGCACCGGAAGAAATCCGTCTGAAATATCGGTTTCTTGATTTGCGCAAAGACCGTATTCATAGGAATATTCTTCTGCGTTCGGCGGTAATCTGGCGCACCCGCGAGCTGATGCGTGAGCAGGGGTTTACCGAATATCAGACGCCGATTTTGACGGCTTCGTCACCGGAAGGCGCACGCGATTTTCTGGTGCCGTCGCGGCTTAATCCGGGGCGGTTCTACGCCCTGCCACAGGCGCCGCAACAGTTTAAGCAACTACTGATGGTGTCTGGTTTTGATAAGTATTTCCAAATTGCGCCCTGTTTTCGCGATGAGGATCCGCGTGCCGACCGTTCACCGGGTGAATTTTACCAGATGGATATGGAAATGAGTTTTGCCACTCAGGATGATGTTTTTGCAGTAATTGAGCATACGCTGGGTGGTATTTTTAACGAATTTGCCAACGGCAAAAAAGTTGATCAGGCGCCTTTTGTGCGTATTCCGTTTCGCGAGGCGATGATGAAATATGGCTCCGATAAGCCGGATTTGCGCAATCCTCTGGTTTTGCAGGATGCTACTTCATTCTTCGGCGAAAGCGGTTTTGGGGTTTATGATAATTTGGTCAAAGAAGGCAAAACTGTTAAAGCGATGACGGTTGCTGCGATTGCCGACAAGCCGCGTTCTTTCTTTGACAAGTTGGATGCTTTTGCCAAAGAAGAAGGCATGGGTGGCATTGCTTATGTTTCTTTTGTTGCGGGTGGCGCCAAAGGAATTGCCCGTTTCTTTAGTGAAGAAAAGATAAATGAGCTGAAAACGCGTTTTGCAGCCAAAGAGGGCGACGCCGTATTGTTTATGGTCGGCAAGGGTATGAAATTTGACAAATTCAGTGGCCGGTTGCGCAACAAAATCGGCGAAGAGCTGGGGTTGGTTGATGAGAACAGCTTTAAGATGTGCTGGATTGTTGATTTTCCATTTTATGAAGAAAATGAGGAAACCGGCGCGGTTGAATTTTCGCATAATCCGTTCTCGATGCCTCAGGGCGGCATGGAAGCGCTGCTTAGTAAAAATCCGCTCGAAATTCTGGCCTATCAGTATGACTTTGTCTGCAATGGGGTAGAGCTTTTGTCGGGTGCGGTACGTAACCATGAGCCGGAAATTATGTACAAGGCTTTTGAAATTGCCGGTTATGACAACAGTGTGGTTGATAATAAATTTGGCGGTATGATCAGCGCTTTTAAGTTTGGGGCGCCGCCGCACGCCGGTTCCGCTTTCGGTATGGATCGGCTGGTGATGTTGCTTTTGGATGAGCCGATTATCCGCGATGTGATTTTGTTCCCCTTAAACGGGAAAGCGCAGGATCTGTTGATGCAGGCGCCGAACCATGTGACCGACGAGCAGTTGAAGGAGCTGCATATTAAGGTGGATCTGGAAGATAAAAAGTAAGTTAAAGGGGCCTTTTTGCCATTTTAATTTTGTGTCTGAGGCTGAGAGGGAAGCTGTGACGGGGGAAAAGGTGTCTGATGTCCAAAGGAAGGGAAAGGTATATTTACGGGGCATATTCAGTAAAATATAAAAAGAAATAAATTTTCAGATATTGTAAAAAAATCATATTGACATTCATCTGAAAATGAAATAGAACTACTCCAGTTTTGAACGATTGCCCCATCGTCTAACGGCAGGACAGCGCACTCTGACTGCGTTAATCGTGGTTCGAATCCATGTGGGGCAGCCAATTTGTACAGGCTTGTGATTTTTGGTCGCAAGCCTTTATTTTTTGCTTCACTTTTTGCAGTTTGAATTGAGTAATTTTCGGGAGATTTTAAAATGCCCGTTTTTCCGTTGTAACCGTTGCTGGTATTTTTTCGGAATGTTGCATAGCATATTGACAGGTGCTTCTGAAGTTGAAGCAGATCCCTTCTGAACAAGAGCGCCGGCAACTGATTGAAGATGTTGTTGAAGTCTTGTTAAACGACATACAGACAAAGGGGAAAATGAATAAAATGTTGTTGTTTTTTTGTGATTGGCTCCGAAAATTGTCTTGACTTTTGATGGTGCTGAACAGTAGCATATTGGGGACTTTTGAACGTTTATGAGAAATAGAAATGGAAACTGAGGCTGAAAAATTGTTGTACGTCGGTATTGATGTGGGTTCTACTACGGTAAAAGTCGTTGTTATGGATGAGAATGAACAGATTTTGTTTTCTACGTATCAACGGCACATGTCGGAAGTAAGGAAAACAATTGTTTCTATTCTCAGTGATGTTTCCCGTCGTTTTGAAGGGCGGCTTTTTAAGCTGAGCCTGACCGGTTCAGGAGCCCTGTCTTTGTGCAGTCGGTTGAATCTTCCTTTTGTGCAGGAAGTTATAGCTTCAAGCCTGAGTATTAAAAAACTGATCCCCGATGCTGATGTAATTATCGAACTGGGTGGGGAAGATGCAAAACTGACATTTTTAACCAGCGGAACCGATCTTAGGATGAACGAAACCTGCGCCGGCGGAACCGGAGCTTTTATTGATCAGATGGCTTCCTTTTTAAATATGGACGTCGATGAGATGGACAAGCTGGCGTTGCAATACAAAAACATTTATCCGATTGCTTCCCGTTGTGGCGTGTTTGCCAAAACCGACATTGTTCCACTGATCAATGAGGGTTGTGCCAAAAGCGATATTGCCATGTCGGTTATGCAGGCGGTGGTTAATCAGTTTATCGGCGGTTTGGCGCGGGGTAGGGAAATCACAGGCAAGGTTGTTTTTTTGGGTGGTCCGCTGGCGTTTATCAAATCTTTGCGCAAGTGTTTTAAGGAAACTCTGAAATTAGATGACAAAAATGCGGTTTTGCCGGAAAAGGCCGAGCTTTTTGTGGCCATCGGTGCGGCTCTCCATGCGCTGACCGTTTCCGGCGAAACACATCGTTTGGACGAGGTGCTTGGACAGCTCGAAAAACTGGGGGAGGAAAATGATATACAGCAGCTTTCCCCGCTGTTTGCCAATGAAGAAGAGAAAAAAGAATTTGATGCCCGCCACCGCCGGACGGATGTTAAAACTTTCCCGCTGGAAGAATATGAAGGCGATGCGTGGTTCGGCATTGACAGCGGTTCGACGACTATCAAGGCCGTGTTGATTGATGATAAAGACCGGCTTTTGTATTCTTATTACGGTTCCAATAACGGTGATCCGTTCCATTTGGCACTTGATATTTTAACGGAAATTTACACCCGCAAAAAACCGGGGTTGAAAATAAAGGCGGCAGCGGCGACCGGTTATGGCAGCGCCCTTTTGAAAGCCGGTTTGAGACTTGATATTGACGAAGTGGAAACGGTTGCACACTGTCAGGCTTCGACTTTTTTTGCGCCCAATGCCAGCTTTGTTCTTGATATTGGTGGGCAGGATATAAAATGCATGAAGCTGAAAAATGGGGTTATCGAGCAGATAGGCTTAAACGAGGCCTGTTCTTCCGGTTGTGGTTCTTTTATTGAAAATTTTGCCAAGTCTTTGAACATGGATATGTCCTCGTTTGTTGAGGCGGCGGTTAAGGCGCGGCATCCAGTTGATCTGGGAACGCGTTGCACCGTTTTTATGAATTCCAAAGTTAAACAGGCGCAGAAAGAGGGTGTTTCCGTTGGGGATATTGCGGCTGGGCTTTCTTATTCGGTTATTAAAAACGCCTGTTACAAGGTTATTAAAATCAGCGACGTTTCCGAGCTCGGCAACTGTATTGTTGCGCAAGGTGGTTCGTTTTTGAACGATGCGTTGCTGCGGGCACTGGAAATTCAGGTCGGAAAACCGGTTATCCGGCCGGGACTGTCGGGGCTGATGGGGGCGTTTGGCGCGGCGCTGCTGGCCAAAAAACGGGGGCCGGAAGACGGTGTTGAAACCAGGTTGATTAATCTCGACGAGATCAAAAAACTGGAGATCAAAACCACCAATACACGTTGCCAGGGCTGTACCAACCATTGTATGCTGACGATTACCAACTTTGGTGGAAAGAACAAATTTATTTCCGGCAACAAGTGCGAAAAAGGTGCCGGGTTTGCCAAAAACGACAAGATTAATCTTTGCGAGTATAAGTATAAAAGGTTGTTTGAATATTACCAGCCGCTACCGAAAGAAAAAGCAGTACACGGAACGGTTGGCATTCCTCGGGTTTTGAATATGTACGAGGATTATCCGCTCTGGTTTACACTTCTGACCCATCTCGGTTTTCGGGTTGAGCTGTCTTCTCCGTCCTCCAAAAAGGTCTTTTTCAGCGGATATGCCTCCATTCCGTCACAAACGGTTTGTTATCCGGCCAAAATGGCGCACGGGCATATTATGGATCTGCTGCACAAGAATGTGGATTATATTTTCTTTCCCTGTATTCCGAGAGAGCAGAAGGAGTTTGCTTCTCAGGTTGATTGCTATAACTGTCCGGTGGTAACCGGTTATCCGGAGGTACTGGCGAAAAATATTTCGGAAGTTGCCGCTAGCGGAATCCCGTTCTTTACGCCTTTTTTGCCGCTGGATCAGAAAATGCTGGCCAAGCGTTTGAAAGCGGTGCCGTTGTTTGCCGGATTTTCGGGCATACAGTTGCGGATGGCGGTTAAAAGAGCTTTTGTGGAATTAAGAAAATTTAAAAAGGATATCCGCAATGCCGGGACGGAAGCGGTTGAAAAACTTAATAAAAACGGGGAATTTGGGATTGTTTTGGCTGGCCATCCGTACCATATTGATCCGGCGATTAACCACGGTATTCCCGAACTTATCAATTCCTGCGGGCTGTCAGTTCTGACTGAGGATTCAGTTGCTCATCTGCGTCCCAATCCAGAAGCTTTGCGGGTGCGTGATCAGTGGACGTACCATTCCCGTTTGTATCGGGCGGGAACTTTTACCGCGGATACTGATAACCTGGCCATTCTCCAGCTGGTTTCTTTTGGTTGTGGGGTTGATGCGATTACTTCTGACCAGTTGGAAGAAATCGTAACTTCCAAAGAAAGACTTTATGCGCAGATTAAAATTGACGAAGGCGACAATCTGGGACCGGCCAAAATCCGTATCCGGTCTTTGCTGGCGGCGTTGAAAGATATGCAGCAACGCAAGAAAGAAAGGCATCCACAGTATTCTCAGCAGCTACCCGTCTTTACGGAAGAAATGAAAAAAACGCATACGATTTTGATTCCGCAGTTGTCGCCGATTCATTTCCAGTTTTTGGAAACGGTTTTTGCCAGCGAAGGATACAAGGTTGAACAATTGCCTAAAGTAGACAAACCAGCCATTGAACTGGGGTTGAAATATGTTAACAATGATGCCTGTTTTCCGGCAATTGTGGTTATAGGACAATTGTTGCAGGCAATTAAAGATGGAAATTATGATACAAATAAAATAGCGCTGCTGATATCTCAGACCAGCGGCGGCTGCCGGGCATCAAATTATGCCGGTTTGCTGCGGCGGGCTCTGGCGCAGTGCAATCTGCAGCATGTGCCGGTTATTACGATGAATGTCAGCGGCAGTGTGAATGGATCCGGTTTTGCACCGGGGCGTAAAGTGTTGTTGCGCTCGATTATGGCCGGTTGTTACGGCGATGCCCTGATGCGGATGGTGAACCGGGTTTCTCCGTATGAGAAGAAAAAGGGCAGTACTCAGCGGTTGTTGGTAAAATGGGTTAAAATTATCAAAGAAAACCTTAAAAGCGGAAATATGATTACCTTTAATATCAATATGTTCCGTATGATTATGGAGTTTGACCGGCTGTCGCTAAAAGACGTTGAGCGTAAGCCACGAGTGGGACTGGTTGGTGAAATTCTGCTGAAATATCATCCCGACGCCAACAATCAGGCGGCAAGAGTGATTGAGCAGGAGGGCGGTGAGGCTGTTGTGCCAGATCTGATGGACTTTATGCTCTACGGTTTTTATGACCACATATTTAATTATAAATATCTGCAAGGGGCATGGAAAGATTATGCCGTTAGCATTATCAGCATAGCTTTCCTTGAATTGTGCCGTGGTGCCATGAGGCTGGGGTTTGTCTGTTCAAAACGTTTTGAGCCGCCACTGTTCTTTAAGAACCTACGCAAAAAAACCCGCGGGTTGCTTTCACTTGGACACCAAACCGGGGAAGGCTGGCTGCTGACTGCGGAAATCATTGAGCTGCTTGAATCCGGTGTTAATAATGTTTTGTGTATGCAGCCGTTCGGTTGTCTGCCGAACCATATTACCGGAAAGGGTTTTATCAAGGAAATCAAAAAGCGTTTTCCGAAAGCCAATATTATGGCAGTGGATTATGATCCGGGTGCAAGCGAAACCAACCAGATTAACCGGATTAAGCTGATGATGTCGATTTCAAAACAAAAGTAACATATCGGTTTTGTTTGAAACCAGGTCTTGCCGTTTGCGGCCGGCTTGGTTTTTTTACTCTGTTTCATAAAACATAGTGTTTTTGTTTAACAGTCATTACACCATGTCAATGGAACTGAAACTATACCAGTCCATTTTGTTCTCGTC
>CAYXBH010000013.1:0-16466 GCA_964463185.1 uncultured Azospirillum sp.
TGACTGGATGCCCGATCAGGTCGGGCATGACATAGGGGGAGGAGGTCGGCATGACATTAGGGAAGGAGGTCGGGTATGACGTAGGGGGGAGGTTTGACTGGGGGATATCTATTGTTAAATGAAAATAAAAGCCTAATCCGAATGTTTAGATATGACGTAAGCTGTTATGATACAAAAGAGACATAGCAGTAATATTGGAAGGTTATGATATTTTGCATATAAAGTATCAGTGCTTAAGGATTTGGGCAGGCAGAAATCCAAATTGCCGGTAACGGAAAGAGGAAGTTCTTTAAGAACGGTGCCGGTGCGGGATATCAGTGCACTGATGCCGGAGTTGGCGGCTCTGACGGTTGTCAATCCTTCTTCGACTGCTCTCATGCGAGTGGCAACCAGGTGTTGGCGAGGGCCGGCGCTGTCGCCGTACCAGCCGTCGTTGGTCAGGTTCAGTAGCCATTGGGGACGGTCGCTGCCATCGGTTACTTTGCCCGGAAAGATGATTTCGTAGCAGATGAGAATGCCAAAAGGTGGAACCCCGGGCAAGCGAATCGTTTCCAGGCCGGTTCCGGGCAAAAAGTCGGCAATGACGTTGGTTACCGGTTTCAGGCTTTTGGGTAGATAGTTTCGGAACGGGATATACTCACCGAAAGGAACCAGATGCGATTTGCCGTAGGTTGCAAACACGCCGCTTTGGTTGACGACCTGCATGGCGTTGACCGGACGCCATTTTTCGCCATCGTAGACATAATCGAGTGCACCGGTAATCAAAAATCCGTTTTCGGGAACGGCCGGCAGGAGGATATCAAAATATTCTGGCTGGAGATTGAGGACAAAGGGAAGGGCGGTTTCTCCCCAGATGACCAGATCCGGGCGGCGGCTGTTTTGGGATTGCGACATTTTGACATAGGTCTGAAGATTTTCTTCCAGCATTTCTTTTTTCCACTTCAGACGCTGGGGAATGGAGGGTTGTACGATTTTGATGCAGATGTCGGAAAAACTGCCATCAGGATATTGCCGCAGCCGCCATTCTCCGAAAATATACAGACCGAGGGGGATTATAATCAGCGGGGCAAGAGCGGTGGCAATATCCATCCGTTTTCTGCCAAAAAGCAAAATGCCCGGAGACATTGCCGCCCAAACTGTCAGTAGCGACAATCCGTAGGTTCCGAACAGAGAGGCAAACTGGATGCTGCGGTCGTTAAAAGCCCAGACAGTGCCGAGCAGATTCCACGGAAAGCCGGTAAAGATGAAGCTGCGCAGCCATTCAAACAATGTCCAGGTGGCGGCGAAAAACAAAATTTTGGCAATCTGTCCCTTAAAGAAACGGCAGAACAAAGCGGGAAAGGCTGCAAACAAGCCGAAAAAACCGCCGCTTGCGGCAAAAACCAGCGGAATAAGCCAGCCGAGCCTTTGCGGATCGATCAACAGTGCATTGTTGATCCAGAAAAGGCCGCAGGCAAAATGACCGAAGCCAAACCAGTAGCCGGCGGCAAAAGCCTTTTGGGGCGAAGGACTCTTTTGGATGAAAAAAAACAGCCCCGCGAACGAAATGACCAAAACCGGCAGGAAATAGAAAGGCGGCAATGCCAGAACGGAAAGGTTGCCGAGCAGAAAAGCCGAAGTTTTCGGATATGCGTTGAGCTGTTTAATCATATATTTTGTCAGATGTCTTCCTTATAAGGGTCTGCAATGCCGAAAACAGCCAGCAATGCGGTTTCTTCCCCTTCCATCTGTCTGCGCTCTTCTTCTTCCATATGATCATAGCCGAGCAAGTGAAGTATGCCGTGGATGAGGATGTGGATATAATGGTTTTGCAGGCTGATGCCCTGTTCTTCGCTCTGAGTCAGCATCGTTTCCGCCGCGATGATGATGTCGCCGAGTTCTATTTCTTCCATCTTCGGCAGTTCATCATAAAAATCGTCGTCATCAAGGTTGGCAAAAGAAAGTACGTTAGTGGGTTTGTCCAGATTGCGAAAACGGTGGTTTAATGTGCGAATTTCATCGTCGTTGCCGAGTTCCAGATTGAGGGAAACGGATTTTTTTCCCCGCAGAAATTCCGGTGAAAGCCTGTCGATTACGGTTTGAAAGACTTTTTCGGAAAGAGGAGCTGCGTCCGGAAGGTGGCTTTCCCAGCTTTTTTCGCCGATGTTTAAGTTAAGCGTTGTCTTCATGTTCTTCTTTTTCTTCCCGGTGATTTTTTTGCTCGTAGGCGCGGACGATTTTGGCCACCAGGCCGTGACGGATGACGTCGTTGGCACTGAATGTTACCGAGGTGATGCCACTGACGCCTTTCAGAGTGTTAAGTGCGTCGCGTAGCCCGGAAACAACACCGTGGGGCAGGTCCACCTGGCTTAAGTCGCCGTTGACGACCATGCGGGAATTTTCACCCAGACGAGTTAAAAACATTTTCATCTGCATTGGTGTTGTGTTTTGAGCCTCGTCCAGGATAACAAAGGCGTTGGATAAGGTGCGTCCGCGCATGAAGGCCAGCGGTGCAATCTCGATTTCGCCCGCAGCCAGTTTCTTGTCGACCTGTTCGGCCGGCAGCATTTCGTAGAGTGCGTCGTAAAGAGGGCGCAGGTAAGGGTCGACCTTGTCTTTCAGGTCGCCGGGCAGAAAACCAAGGTTTTCTCCCGCTTCGACGGCCGGTCGTGAGAGAATGATTTTGTCAATTGAGCCTTCCAACATCATTGTTACCGCGAGGGCTACTGCCAGGTAGGTTTTGCCGGTACCGGCAGGGCCGAGGCCAAACACCAGTTCGTTGTTCATCATTTCGACAATATATTCCGCCTGGGTGGCCGAACGGGGATAGATATGGCGCTTTTTGGTTTTGAGCACAATGTCATCAATGTTGATCTGCGGTTTCTTTTCCGCCTCGGATCCGCTGATGCGTATGGCAGCCTGAACCTCCTGATCGCCGATGGCAATACCGCGACTGACTTTTGAATAGAGGGCGTCGACGGCGTTTTTGGCCTGGTGTACGTTCTCTTCTTCGCCGCTGATATGAATTCGGTTGCCGAAAGTGGAAATTTCCACATTTAAGGCCTGCTCGATGATTTTCAGGTTGCTGTCTTGTGGGCCGACCAGTTGTTGTATCAGCCGGTTGTTGAAAAGTTCAAATTCAGTTTCTGCCATAGTTACACCTGTTTTTAATTTATTGTTGAATAACCGTTCCGCTCAAGGAGTTGACGGTTGCGTCGGTTATGCGCACTGGCAGGATCTGGTTGAGACCTGCGCTGTTGGTCTGCGCATGCAGGTTCTGCATATAAGGTGTTCGTCCGAACAACTGGTCTTTTTTCCTGCCTTTACTTTCAAATAATACTGGCATAATTTTACCGATACATTCTTTATTAAAGCTTAATTGCATGGAAAATAATTTTTCTTGCAGGATATTTAAGCGTTCGGCCTTTGTTTTTTCGGGAATTTGGTCGGGGTAGACGGCTGCCGGTGTGCCGGGGCGGCGGCTGTATTTGAAAGAAAAGGCCTGAATGTAACCGACTTTTTCGACCATATCAAGTGTGTCGGCAAAATCTTTGTCGGTTTCACCGGGAAAGCCGACGATGAAGTCGGAAGAAAAGCCGATTTCGGGATTGGCGTTTTTCAGCCTGTCAATGATTTCCAGATACTGTCCGCGATTGTGGCGGCGGTTCATGGCTTTTAGTATTTTATCGGAGCCGGATTGCAGGGGCAGGTGCAGGTATGGCATCAGTTTTTTTAAATCTCGATGGCAGGCGATTAGGTCATCGTTGACATCTGCCGGATAGGAGGTGGTGTAGCGCAGACGCTCAAGGCCGTCGATTTCGGCCAGCCGTCTGAGCAGATAGGCGAGGTTTCGTTCTTTGCCGGCGCTGTCCTCGCCATGGTAAGCATTAACGTTTTGTCCGAGCAAGTTGATCTCAAGGGTGCCGGTTTCCACCAGCCGGCGGGCTTCTTTTAAAACCTCTTCTATCGGGCGGGATGTTTCCACCCCGCGGGTGTAGGGAACAATGCAGTAGGTGCAGAAGTTGTTGCATCCCTCCTGGACGGCAAGATAAGAACAACTGCCTTCGGCGCGGTTTTCCGGCAGGTGGTCGAATTTGCTTTCGGCTGGAAAATCGGTGTCTATGATGCAGATGTTTTTGTTGCGGGCAATTTTTTGCAAAATTTCCGGAATGCGATAATAGGTGAGCGGGCCGGTGGCAAAATTGACAAACGGTGCCCGTTTGGCAATTTCTTCGTCTTCCGCCTGAACGACACAGCCGACAACACCGATAATGGTTTCAAGCCCGGCGGCTTTGCGTTCTTCTTTAATCAGGTTGATTCGCCCGAGATCAGAAAAAAGCTTTTCCGCTGCTTTTTCCCTGATGTGGCAGGTATTGAAAATGATGAGGTCGGCTCCGGCCGGCGTGTCTGCCGGCGAGTGTCCCATGTTTTGCAATATCCGGGCAATGCGCTGAGAATCGTAAACATTCATCTGGCAGCCAAATGTTTTGATGTAATATTTCACCTGTGTCAGATACCTTCTTATTTGTTAAACGCGCGTATCATACTCCGATCTCTTTTCTTTTTCAAACCTTTTTTCCATGGATTGAGGACAGAGGCGTCGGGCTGGTTGTTTTTTGGTAAAATTTCTTTTTTTGTTGCTAACGGAAAAGCTCTTTGTTATGATTGGGATGCCATTGCGGTTTAATTTTTTTAGGAGAATTTCTTATGGATCTGTATTTGCAAGAAATGCTTGAACAGGACGAGGAAACAAAAATTGCCTATCTGAAGGCTTTTACCCGGCTGGCTTGTGCAGACGGTTCTTTTGACGAAAATGAGAAACAGTTTATCAGGGATTTGGCAAAAAGTTATGAAATACCATCAGGTAAAATTGATGAAATTCTGACGGCCTCTGATGATGATGAGATTATAGAAGAGGTTAAAAAAATTAAAAACCGTAGAATTGCTTTGGAATTGATCAAGGAACTGTGTATTCTTGCCCATGTTGATGACGAGCTGACAGATGACGAAACTCTGTTTATCGGCCGTGTTGGTCAGGCGATGGGGGTTGAACTGGATAAAATTGAACAAATCAGCAATTGGGTTATTGATAAAATTATTCTGGCGGAGGAAGCTAAGATTATTTTTGAAGAAATCTGACATTTTACGATGAACGCCAAGGAGGTTTTGTCATGGACGGGGATGAAAATATCAAACAAATGAAGGAACGTCTGGAACGTTTGCGTCATATGCGGTTGAACCATCATGATGCATTGGACAGTTCAAAAAACATCGTTATGCGTGCCGTACAGCAGGAATATCCTGACCTTGGACGGCAAGATGCCGAAAGGGTAACCCGCGAGTTGGTGCTTGCTCCAAAACAATCGAGCATTAAAATCGGAGATAAGGAAGTGCCGGTGGCCGATTTGCAGTTTCATATTGCGATGTCGATTGAAGCACTTGGTTCGGAAACATCTTCCGAGGAGGAATATTTTAGCTGGTTTACGGAATCATCGGAAATTATACAGCGTATGAATGATGGCTTTGTTTCGAAAGATGATCTGGCGGAGAGAAATAAGTGGTTGGAAACTTCTTATGCCCGGGAGGCTGAATTGATGACTTGTCTCGGTTTGTTCCAAAGCAGCGCTTTCCCGGAAGCAAGGGAGCGTTATAACAGTTTGTACAATAAGCTGGTCAAATTACGGCAGATACGCAGCAGCATCCGGGAAACAACGGCCAACAAAACCGATGAACAGAAAGAAGTTGACCTTAAACAAAAAGAAGATGCTTATAAAAAAGCGGTGGTTTATGTGGCTGCCACGCGGGAATTTTTAAAACGCCAGCCACGCTGGAATATGTCCCGGCGGACACTCCTGAAGCTCAATATTTATCACGGCAATGATGATGAGCTGAGAGATGATTATGACGATTTTTACGGCATTTATGACAATGATATTCAGTTGCAGGATGAGTTGTATCAGGAAGAAAACAGTGTGGATAATGTGCTGTCGTTTCGTTTTGACGATGAGTTGAAAAAGGATATTTTGTTCCATTGGGACGATGACCGCATGCCGTCGTATGACCGAAGCCTGGCCGAGGAACTCTTTGCGCGTGCGGGAAATATTCATCAGGAAAAAAGCAAGGAAGACATCAGAGAGCGGATTGCTCGTCTTTCCGGTCGCAGGCCGTCGTTAAACAGTAATTCTCCCGGCTATAATATGAACCGAGTGAGAGCTTTTGACCATGTTTATTACAATTCTTTGGCTTCCCGCCGGCAAAATGCATAAAAAGCTGGACAAGATTCTGAATTTTGTTTAAGCTGTGTTTGATAATGATTGTGTTTAACTGTGAGGAGTTTTTTTATGGCAGCTTTATTTGAACCGTTTGTTTGGATGTTGGGGATTTTGGCTAATCTCTGTTTTGCTGTTGTGCTGGCGGAAGTTGTTCTTCACTGGCTGGTTTATTTCAAAATTGTGGATGCAAAAAACGCATATGTAGAGAAAGCAACGCAGCTTTTGAGCAAAGCGACCAAGCCTTTTTACAAGAAAATATCGGAAAAGGTGCCGCCGGTTTCAGGAATGGATTTTTCTCCTTTTATCCTGTTGTTGGTGCTGTTGTTTATCAGCCGTTTTCTGTATCGTCTTGATACGTTGTTCATGTCATAAGGCGTAAAAACGGATTTTTTTGCGGGCAGCCGAAGCTGCCCGATTGTTTTTTGAAAAAATGTTTTACGAGGAATCAGAGAAGGGAATAGTTATCCGGCTTCGATTGACGCCAAATGCTATGGCAACGGGTGTTAAAGGGCTTTTTTATGATGAAAAAGGAATTGCCAGTTTGAAGGTGTCGGTGGTCAGTCCGCCGGAAAAAGGGCGCGCCAACAAGGAGTTGATTCGGTGGCTGGCAAAAACGCTCGGAACGGCAAAGTCGGAAATAGAATTTATCAGCGGAGAAACATCCCATTATAAAAAGTTGCTGATTAAAAACAGCGGGCAGGGTGTTCGCCAGCAGATAGAGGAGTGGAACAGGGAATATGACAGCGCAAATAATTGACGGAAAAGTGGTGGCGGAAAATATCAGAAACAGACTGGCCGAACGGATTGCCAGCTGGCAAGTCAAGCCGTATCTGGCCGTTGTTCTGGTTGGCAATGATCCGGCCAGTTTGATATATGACCGCAACAAACAAAAGGCGGCTCAGGCGATGGGTATGGCCTGTGATATTTATCATTTGCCAGAAGAAACAAGGGAAGATGAGCTGGTTGAATTGATTGAACGTTTGAACCGGGATCCGCGGGTAAACGGAATTTTAGTTCAGATGCCGCTGCCCCGGCATATTAACGCTTCCCGAATTATAGAAACGATTACCCATGAAAAGGATGTGGACGGGTTTGGCCCTTATAATGCCGGTCTGCTGCACGAAAATGATCCGCGGGCAATGGTGGCGGCAACTCCGAAGGGAATTTTGTATCTTTTGGAGCAGACGCTGGGTGATGTAACGGGAAAACATGCGGTGATTATCGGGCGTTCCAACATTGTCGGGCGGCCACTTTCTTCTCTTTTGCTTAATAAAAACTGCACGGTTACCGTTGCTCACAGCAAGACGGTTAATCTGCCGGCACTGACCCGGCAGGCCGATATTCTGGTGGCGGCTTGTGGACAGCCGAAAATGGTAAAAAAAGACTGGGTCAAAGAAGGGGCAATGGTAATTGATGTTGGTATCAATCGGATAGACGGCAAGTTGTGTGGCGATGTCGATTTTGACGAGGTGAAAGAAAAGGTTGCGTATATTACGCCGGTGCCGGGTGGGGTTGGGCCAATGACAATTGCCATGTTGCTGGACAATACCTGTCAGGCTTATCTAAAACAAAATTACAATCTTAAAAAATAACTGGATATATTGTATTTTCTCCAAGTTTTATATTTGAACCGAAAGGAAAAATAAAAATATGGAGCAACTGGATCGTGTGTTTATGACTGACGATGGCAGCGCAGACGAAGGCCTTTATCAGCATCTGCCGGAAGAGCGTGAATATATGAAGTGTTTGCTACCAATATGCTTTTTATGTGGAAAATCGGGGAAATACGGAAAAATTGGTTTCTTTTCTGATGTAACATATGCTATAAACTTGTCTGGTAGCAAAATGACAGGGGAAGCCGAATGAAAATATTGCGAAAAATGTATGACTGGCTGATTGCCGCAGCGTCCGGGCGTTATGCTATGCCGGTTTTGTTTGTCGTTGCTTTTATAGAGAGTTCGTTTTTTCCGATTCCGCCCGATGTGATGATTATTCCGATGGTGCTGGCAGCCAGGGATAAGGCCTGGAAAATTGCCGGAATTGCGACGTTTGCCAGTGTGATCGGTGGATATTTCGGATATGCCATCGGCTTTTATGGCTATGACCTGATTGCCAAGCCGATTTTGGAATTTTATGGTTATGCTCATCAGTTTGACGTGTTTAAAGGATATTATCACGAATGGGGAGCGTGGATTGTGTTTGGCGCCGGGCTTACGCCTTTTCCTTACAAAGTGGTCACGATTGCAAGCGGTGCCGTTGATCTGAATTTGTGGGTTTTCGGTATTGCATCGGTCATTGCGCGTGGTATGCGGTTCTTTTTAGTGGCCTGGTTGCTCAAAAAATTTGGACCGCCGATTAAGGTGTTTATCGAAAAGAACCTGGGCATACTTACTGTTGTGTTCCTGTTGCTTTTGCTGGGAGGCTTTGCGGCCATTAAATATATGTAGACTTTCAGGCGGGCAGGGATAAATAAAAACCCCCGTTTGCGGGGGAATTTTTTACCTGCTTTTATCCGGCAGTTAGTCTTTGTGGCGGAAAGTGATTCTTCCCTTGGTCAGATCGTAGGGGGTCATTTCAATATCAACTTTGTCTCCGACCATGACGCGTATGCGGAATTTGCGCATTTTGCCTGCCGTATGGGCGAGGATTTCAACTCCGTTTTCCAGCCTGACCCTGAACATGGCATTGGGCAGTTTTTCGATAACCGTGCCGGAAAGTTCCAGTAATTCTTCTTTCATACAATACAACCTCGTTGTTTTTTCTGCTGTGTGTATAAACCATAAATTTTATTTTGGCAAATTATTTTTGCGATGTTTGTCAAAAAATATGATTTTTTGTTAGGTAAATGTTAAGAATCGAAATGTATGAACTAGAAATGGAGAAAATGTTGGGATAATTGATATGAGAAAAAACAACTGGAGTGACGATAGCAGTTATTTTCTGGAAGAAAATTATGCTGCGCTTATAAACTGGGATGATCAGGAAGTGGTCTTTGTAAAGGGCGAAGAAGTTGCAGGGACGGAAATCTGGCGGGTGTATGCTGCCGATGGTACCCAACTGGCAACAACGGATAGTCGGGATGCCGCTTTCGTGTTGGCTCGCCAGAATGATCTGGAGCCCAAAAGTGTTCACTGAGCGGAACGTTTGTCTGTTGTTTTTTCTTTGTTCTTTAACCGTTTGATCTGTTTTTCAACAGCTTCTTTGTCAAAAGCCGGGATGGAAACGGTACCGAGACCGTCTTTTATTTTTTTGAGAGTGGCGGTACGGTTAAATTCCCCGCTGTCATCTTTGAGCCGGAGCGCATGATTCCATTGGAAAACAGCTTCTCTTTTACGTCCGACCTGCCAGTAGGCGTCGCCGAGATGATCATAAATGACGGCTTCAGAAGGAGACTGGTCGGATGCTTTTTCCAGATATTTGACGGCTTCTTCATAGTGGCCTGTTTTATAAAAAGCCCAGCCCAGACTGTCGGTGATTGTTCCGTCTTCAAGGGTGGGGTTGTAGGCGGAAACAATCAGTTCAAAAGCTTCTTCCAATTTTTTGTTTTGTTGTAGCAAGGTATAGCCGAGATGATTTTCGGTAATTCGGTTCGGACGCATTTTCAGAACTTTGCGGAGATATTTTTCTGCCTGTTCGTTGTTATTGGCGGCGCCATACGAAATGCCGATGGCAAAGTAGAGCGGCCAGATTTCCGAAACCATGTTATCGGGGTAGCAGTCTGCCGCCTCCTGGTATAGCTGCGCTGCTTCCAGATAGCGGCGGTTAATTCTGGCTATTTCCCCGAGGTTGGTCAGAATGTCAGGGTTAGGTGGGTACTGATTATAAAGTTTTCGGAATATTTTTTCTGCTTCGGCATTTTTTCCGAGGTGCATCATATTTTTGGCGATTTGGAACTCCGCAGTATAATGAGCATAGCTATCGGTTGGTACTTTTTTATAAGCTTCGATTGCTTTGGCATACAATTTTCTTTTTTCCAGTACGGCGGCTGTAAACAACAGTGGTAGCGGATAATCGGGGGCGCAGTATGATGCCAGGGAGGCAAAAAGGATTGCCAGGTCGCTGTTGCCGCCCTCCTGCTGCATCATCAGAGCTATGTTGAACAGGGCATCGGCTAGTCCGTTTTCTGGCGCACGGAGAATCGGAGCTGTTTTCGAATCGGATTTTTTAATTTCATCGATGATGGTTTTCATCATCAGGTTGTCTTTGTTTATGGCCAGACTGGCGGCACGTAGGGCTTTGTCCGGCTCATTGCGGCGCAAGTAGAAGTTGGAAATGACCTGTAGCGGAAATACCGCCAGTTCCGTGTTGCTGAGGTTCATCAGAGAAGTGTAGTGCGCCTCTGCTGCTTTATCGTTGCCGAGGTAATCGTTAATGGCGCCGGCATGGAAAATGTACAGCGGTTTGACAGCCGGGTTTGAGGCAAGCGGAGCCAGAGCTTCCAGCGCTTTTTTGCTCTCTTTGAGGCCGGCGTAGTTCCAAGCCGAGATGAGGGGGATGAAAAAGGTATCAGCAACCGGGGTGTTGCATTTGCTGATGGTGTCGATTGCTTCCTGATATCGGCCGAGCCTGGTTAGGTTGATGGCCTCGATTGTGTCGATGAACGGGCTGTCATCGCCTTTTTCTCTGGCAATGCGGGCATAGTGAACGGCCTCGTTAATGCGTCCCTGCGAAGTGAGAATGATATAGAGCTGGCTTGTGAGCATTTGCTTGTCGGGGACATAGGGGGCGGCGGTTTTGTAAAAATCAGCCGCTTTGTTCAGATCGTGCCGGATATGTGCCACCCGTCCGGCGAGATAGCTGCCGTAGTTGTGATATCCGGCAGCTGATGTTTTGTCCGATGCTTGCTTTTCTATCATATGCGGGGTAGGTGTGCTACTGTCTGCGGACTTTGTCTGTTGGTACAAAGAACAGGAACCGGCAACGGCAATCCCGATTAAGATAGATATTACAAAGGCAATTTTTTCGAACACTTTTATTACTCCGTTCATTGAATGGCGGCTCCATTTTAGTTCAAACTTGTGTATCATACAACATAAATATAATAATATGAAGATAATTTAATTATTTGTTTGCAAAAGAAAACTGAACAGCATAGCATAAGGCCATGATGAACGAGAAAGAATTGTTGGAATGGTACATGGCGGCCGGTGTTGACGCAATTTGCGGCGATATACCGGGGTGTCTGCGGCCGGAAAAACCGGCGACGACTGTTGCTGAAAGCGATGTCCAGCAGCGTCCGGCAATTACCGATCTGGCGCAAATGAGTCTGAAAGCCTGCAAAAATGCAAGGGATATTTGTGAAGCGGTGACAACGCTTGAGGAACTGCGGGCCGCAGTGGAGGCTTTTGATGGCTGCTCGTTGAAGCTGACTTCCAACAAAACGGTGTTTGGCGGTGGCAATCCCAAGGCCAGAGTTATGATTGTTGGGGAGGCGCCGGGTGCGGACGAAGACAGAATCGGAGAGCCGTTTGTCGGTCGCAGCGGGCATCTGCTGGATAAAATGTTAGCTGCTATCGGTTTGAACCGGGAAAGTGCGTATATTACCAACGTTTTGCCCTGGCGTCCGCCGGGGAACAGGACGCCGACTAATGCCGAGGTGGCTGTTTGCCTGCCTTTTCTCAGGCGGCAGATTGAGCTGATTAAACCGGAGTTTCTGCTGGTTTTGGGTGGCAGCGCGGCCAATAGTTTGCTAGATAATGAAGAGCCGATTTCGCGGTTGCGGGGCAAGTGGCTTGAATATAAAACAGTAAAAGGCGATGCGGTTGCTCTTTTGGCCAGTTTTCACCCGGCTTATCTGCTACGCAATCCGGCTCAGAAGGCAAAAGTGTGGGCTGATTTGCTCCGGCTGTCTCAAAAAATACACAATAATTAGGTTTTTGTTCATATTTTGTTGGTAAATTTGAAAAAATTGAATTATTATCAGGTAAAATTTAATATAACTCTTTTTAAGGAAAGCGACAATGAGGATTAGCACAAAAGTTTTCAGTCTGGCTCTCGGAGCCGTGTTGGCGGCCAATATCAGTCCGGCTTGGGCTCAGAGAACAGACGCTGCCGCCAATGCTGCCGATGGTGAAGAAAAACAGGAGGAAATCCTGTTTAAAATTCACGACATCGTTCCGGTTCAGAACCGCGAGGGTGAGGTTATTGCCTGCGATTTCAACACAACCGTTTACAACCGCTCGACTTATGACTTGAGGGAAGCTGTATTGGATTTTACCTGGAAAGATACGTCAATTGAGGATGTTGTTAAGGCGGAAAAAGAAGAAGATGCAGAAAAGAATAAAAGACCTGGCCGGCGGGCACACTCGGAAACTGAGCGCCGCACTTCCCAGGAGGTAAATGTTCAGGTTGAGGTGTCATCTCTTAAGCCCTACCAGCAGGTTACGCTTAGCAACAGGGTGAACAGCGACCGGTGTTTTCTGTTGGTTCAAAATGTTGAATTTGATGTTCAAAACTGCTCTGCAGAGGGGCTTTCTTCCGGTGGCGGCAAGGGAGCGCGTCGCGGCAGGGGGAATAACAGCTGTACCAAGCTGTTTAAATTTGTAGCTCCGGAATCTGCCCAGTACTATATGGACTTTAAAGAAATTACGCTGGATGAGGAAAAGGCCAAGGAAAATGCGGAAAAACAGGCCAGTAAGGACGAGACCGTTAATATTTACACTAAAACGGTTAACAGCCTGAATTCTGCCAGCAGTATTATTTCCGGAATCAAATAGAAAATAAAGATTCCAAAGTGCGACAGGAGGCCTTATGAATAAAAGACAACTATTCAGAACGATCTCGTTTGCTGTCATCGGTATGCTTTTGTCTGGGGTTGCTGAGGCGCAATATTTCGGTTCGGCTTCGGCTGCGGCGTCTTCCGCGCAAAAACACCAGAATCTGCCGGCAGAACAAAAACAGACAGTGCAGCCGTCAGCTGGCAGCAAATATTCGGTTGTTGATATGGCGCAGGAACAAAAAGAAGCGTCTGTTGAAGAGCTGTCTGTTAGTTCGCCTTTTGATTATGCGTATGGCAAAAACACGCAGCCACAGCAGGTTGCTCCGGGGCAGCAGCCGTATCGGCGCTATTCAACCGTCGGTGGGGTTACGGTGGAAACGACTGAAGAACACGAAGAAGATGAGTTGATCATGCTTTATATGAAAAACTTTCGTGTTTACCGCAGTCCGTCCGGGCAGACGCGATGTAGTGTAAGGTTTGCCGTGTTGACAACATTGCCTGTTCGGCTGACCAATTTGAGCTACCGGTTGAAATGGCAAGACATTGAAACAGCTCTGGCTTTTACCGATGTTGAACCGGGGGTTGAGAATCATTTTGACTACGGTCTGCTTGGTGACGGGTGTTACGGTATGGATAAGCAGCCGAATATAATTGTCAACCGTTGCCGGGCAAAAGGAATGACACAGCGCCAGTGTGCAAGTAAAATACGCTGGATCAAGGAAATGTAGTTTTTTGGCACGGGTATAAAATTGAAGAAACTGTTGATATTGTTTTTGGCGCTGCTGGTGCTCCCTCAGGGGACGCAGGCGGCGTCAAGTAGTTTTAAAATAATTGATGATGCTCTGTATCGGCAAGTTTTGCAGAAAGCCCAGGTGAGCGAGGATGATGTCGCTTTGTATCGTGATATTTTTGAGGCTCTTAGGGAAGGAGAATCTGAGAAGGCGGAAAAACTGCAGAAAAAATTGAAAAGCACTGCTTTAAATGGGCATGTGCTGGCGGAGAAATATCTAAATGAAAATTATAATTCTTCTTATTGGGAGCTTCGTGACTGGTTGGGAAAGTATCTTTATTTGCCGCAATATGAGCAAATCAACACTTTGTCTGTTGTTAAAGCACCCGGTTACAAGCCGGAGCCACCCAGACCGGAAGAAAAGAAAATTTATGCTTCTTACAGTTGGTATAAAGACAAATATGCTGGTTTGAAAGAGGATGACCGCGCTTATGTCAAGGCCAAGACGGTGGATTTTCTGCAGGCAATCAGAAGCAGCCGGCATAATGATGCGGTTAAAATACTGGAAGACGAAAGGCTCAAGAAAACGATGCCGACTAAAAGTTATGATGCTATGAGCGCAACTTTGGCATCGGCTTATTTTTTGGGTGGGGATAACAATAACGCGCTTAAATGGAGTAAACAGCCGATTGCCAGGAGCAAAGATGCGACGGCCTGTTGGTATGGCGGTCTGGCTGCGTGGAAAGAAAAAAACTATAAGCTGGCGGCCGATTATTTTGATCGGCTGGCAGGTTTGAAGAATGATGACGAATGGCTGATTGCGGCTGGCGCCTACTGGGCGTACCGCGCTAATATGAAACTCAAAAACCCGGACGGGGCGACCAAAAACCTGCGGATTGCCATCTCTTATCCACGGACTTTTTACGGTATTTTGGCTGACTATATGCTGACTGATAAAGTGGAATATGATTGGAAGATAAAAAATCATTTCAATAAAATCAGCAATGGTTCCTATAAGGAGGAGATATTGTCGTCGCCGACGCTCCGGCGGGCAGTTGTGCTACTGGCGGCTGGGCAAAATGATCTGGCGGAAAGTGATTTGCTGTATAATTATTCCAAACTGAATATCCGGCAAAAGGAATTGTTGCTTTATATCGGTGCGCAATACAGTTTGGCGAACCTCAGCTATATTACGGCCGATCGGCTGAAAGACTATAAAAAAGGCAGAGAGTATGACGCTTTTATGTATCCTTATCCGGATTGGAAACCGAAAAAGGGATGGCAGGTTAATCCGGCCTGGATATGGGCACTGGTTCGTCAGGAATCGCTGTTTTCCCCGACGGTTGTCAGTCATGCTGGTGCCTGTGGGCTGATGCAGGTGATGCCGGCGACGGCGGCAGAGGTAACCGGGGATGAAAGTTATAAAGAAAACTGGCAGCCGTTGTTTGACAAAGATATCAACCTTGCCATTGGGCAGGATTATGTCAGCTTGTTGCGCAAAAAAGATTTTGTCGGTGACAATCTGATTTTTTTGGCGGCATCGTACAACGGTGGTCCTCATAATTTGAAAAAATGGCTGGAAAAAGTTGATTATGATGGTGATCCATTGTTGTTTATGGAAATGATACCCTGGAAAGAAACGCGTCTTTATGTTAAGCGGGTTATTACAAACTACTGGATGTATTCGTCCCGACAGGGACAAAAACCTCAGAGTTTGCAGCAGTTTTTGGAAGGTAAATGGCCGCTTTTGGATGAAGTGGAATAGCAGTTTTGTCTTTTGAGATGCGACAAAAACAAACCGGTTAAAAGTGGCGGTAATCATGGAGCGGAGTGTTAAGGCTGTTGAGCCGGCGGGAGACAACTTGTTGCGGAAGTTTGATTGATAAATTTTATGCGTTAATCGCAGCTTTCTTTCACGTATCTGTGCAAAGTGTTCCAATCACAACCGAGGATACGGGCAATTTCAGCTTTTGACATCTTCTTTTCCAGCATTTTTTTTATTTTGTCTTCCTTTCCCGCCAATTTACGGTATTTACTGCCACGAGGGCGACCGATGTGTTTTCCCTCCGCTCTAACACGTTTAAGAGCTTCTTTCACTCTGTCTGAGATAAGCTGGCGCTCTATTTCAGCAGCAAGCGAGAATGCAAAAGCCAGAACTTTTGACTGGATATCCGTACCAAGCCGATAATTCTCTTTTAATGTCCATATTTGACATTCTTTTTCCAAACAATTTTGCAGGATTCCCATAACCTCAAGAAGACTCCGCCCTAATCTGGACAATTCGGTTGCAATAAGAATATCCCCTTTTTTAAGCTTTTTAAGTAAGTTGCCCAGTTTTCGTTTTTTCAGGGGTTTTCGTGATGATATTTTTTCTTCAACCCATTTGTTTATTTTCAGTCCATTATTATTGGCAAAAGTTTTTATTTCATAGTCCTGGTTTTCCAGATTTTGATGTTCCGTGCTAACTCTGATATACGCATAAATCATTGTAAATCCTTTTTATAATTGTTTGTCGGATTTCACAATAACTTATAAAAAAACATTCCTGAAATAAATTCTCAAGTTTATTTCAGGAATATTTTGTTACTGAATATGACTTAAATTTGAAAGCATTATTAAAGAATTGTCATGGAAATGCAAGAATATTGAGTTTTTTTTCACACGATAAAATTCAGCATCTGAAATAAACTTGAGAGTTTTTTTTTGATGAAGGCAGTTGTTAAGTCGGATGAAGATGTTGATGTTTTGGGGTGGGAAACTCAAGACA